>JBHIXQ010000001.1:0-19357 GCA_041984705.1 Leptonemataceae bacterium
AATCGCCCTCGCGCACCGGAACGCAAAGGGAAGAAGGAAGATCGTACGGATCCGGCCACGTACGAAGCCGGGGAGCATCATCATCTGGACTGCAGGCATCCTTCAATTCAAGCAAGTTGGATTGATCTAAAGAGAGTTCGGAGCGAATAGTCTCTGCGAACGGCGCAGCATATATTGCTTCTTCGAATGGAATATACAGGGACAACCGTTCCAGCTTAAAGCTTTCGCGCAAGGATCTATACAGATTCAGTGCAATGGTGCCCGGGGAATCGCATCCGATGAGGGACCTGGCCACATTGCTCAATACTTCTGCGGCAGTCAAAGATGCGCTGATCCTTACCTGCTCCTGCCGGGCACGAGCGGCTCCATGAGCCAACGCCGCCACATGCCCCATTAGAAAGACCAGAAGTCCCAGAGACACCAGATAGGGACTCTGAATTAGATTTAGTTCTACCAGGATATCATGAACAGTAAAGAAGGCCAGGGCGACGAAGCCAGCTCCGATTAGGCCGGCAGATACCATCTGAATCTTTCTACCCAGATATATGGAGCGACCCGACACCAGGAGAGTGGCCAGAAGGAAAAGGTGGTTGGTAGGATTGATTTGCGAAAATAGAGCCGGAGGAAGAGTCAGAACCACAAAACCAAATACCAGAAATACTGCCGTGATGCCCCGCAGCGCGTATCGATGGATGGTGCCCGGAAATATTTGATTCAGCGAATGAAGGAATGCCGCCGGCGAAAGCAATATACCCAGGTATTCAAAGCGATAATAAATATTGAACGGTAAATCCGGAAATACCAGTAAGATCGGATGTGAGTTGGTACTTATCTGCCTTAAAAGAGCAAACACGGCGAACAATCCAAAATACATAGCAGCGCGATCGTCACGATTTAGTGCAAACAACAAGAAGGAAAAGCTGGCCGCCAGAAGTAGCATACCAGCCATAAGGCTATCGATGAGCAGGCTTCTGTGTAGATAATCTTCGGCGGCTTCCAGGCTGCCTATGCGGGGAGCATGCCACATCCCTCCGGTCTTATCGTGCTCATTGGAAATCTGAATCAATAAATGAATCTCGGGGCTGTTGGGTAAACGGATGATCTCGGGCTTCATCGCTGCTTGTCTCTCCTCAGGATTCAGCGATACTACACCGTTTGAGGCCATTATCTTTCCGTTGATCCACAGTCGGTACGCTGTGCCCTGGTAAGGCATGAAAAGCCCCATGGCCCGGGCATTCTCAGGAAGTTGTATAGTGGTTCGATATGTGGCCACCCCGGTTCCTGGCATCTTGCCCTGTTTCAATTTGTATGCAGTCCATGGGCCAGGTATCTTCTGGAGGGAGCAGTCCTCGGGAGCTCCGTCCTTAAAGTCAGCTTCCGACAGAAGTGTATCCGGGCAAAAATGCCAATGTCCCACCATTTCTATCGTATTTTGGGGCAGGGTAGTGGAGCGCAGATCTACCCGACCGTTTTCGCTTTTTGGCGCCTGGCCAGGTGCTCTGCACGCAGCGCTGAGAAGCAGAAATATGATTGCGATCTTGCGCATGGTAGATGGGCAAGATTTGACCAGATCAAATCTAAAAGTCAATGTAAAGCCACCAGGACCTCAAAGAATATCCAGGATCTGGCAATCTGCTTTTCCAGAATTTGGCTTTTTCAGCCCGATTCCAATTTGCTCCAATTCTGGCCAGGACAGTTGCTCGGGGAATGGGTTCTATTCTGACCATGGACGCTCCATTTGGACCCTTTTTCCTGTCAATATTTGCATCCGAAATATTTGCTCGGGCATTAAGTAGGCCCAACCAATTGCCGAATGCTATTAATGAGGTATAGCCTATGGACACCCTACAGGTAAATGGCATAAATCAGAACAACGGCACCGGCGCCAGGCAGCAGGCTTTTCAAGTCTCCAGGACAGAATTGGCCAGAAAGCTACAGGCCGGCAATCATCAGGACGTTGCAGATACTCCTGAGAATCGGCAAAACGTACAGAAAGCCATCGATGCACTGGATATGTTTTCCAGTGATAAGAACACAAATACTCGCTTTCAATACGCCGTTCACGATGAAACCGGAACGATTCAGGTAAAACTGTATAATTATCTGACCGGAGAAGTTGTTCAGGAGATTCCTTCTTCCAAGCTATTGGAATTTGCATCTCATATGCAGGAAATCTCGGGTTTGCTACTGAACGAGCAGGCCTGATCCCCCTCCCTGCCCGGGAGGGGGCCAGGATTTTTGTTTGCCAGGTTCTGATGGTATTCTCAGAATCCCTGGATGCGTATAAGTGTAATTATTCCTACTCTGAATGAACAGGAGGACCTGCCGGTTCTCCTGGATTCTCTCTCCAAACAGACCCTTCAAGACTTTGAAGTCATCGTTGCGGACGCAGGCTCCAAAGACGATACGGTCAAGATCGCAAAGAAACATAAAGCTCGAGTTGTTCCCGGCGGAATGCCGGGAGTGGGGCGAAATCGCGGTGCAGAGGTGGCAAAAGGAGATTTCCTTTTCTTCTTTGATGCCGATGTTTCTCTCCCGCCGGATTTTCTGGAGAAAGCCAACAAAGAAATGCAGGAACGTTTCCTGGATCTGGCAACATGCGAATTTCATCCGGATTCGCAACTGAAGCTGGATGAAATAATGTTTCGCTTTGCCAATCTCTCAGTTACACTGAATCAGGATATGAATCCTCGCGCAGCGGGATTCTGTATTTTCATTGCTCGAAGGCTTTTTGAGAGAGTAGGTGGTTTCGATGAAAGCTTGAAGCTTGCGGAGGACCATGATCTGGTTCAGAGAGCTTCAAAGTACAGGCCTCTGCGAGTACTGGAGTCTACGCATCTGAATGTAAGCGTAAGAAGACTGGAAAAGGAAGGTCGCTTCTCTTTGATTCAAAAGTACTTCAAGGTAGAGATGCATCTACTGTTCAAAGGAAACGTCAAAGATGATATCGTTGATTACGAGTTTGGCAACTTCGCAAAGAAATCCGAAAACACAAAATGGCTGGATGATCTGGAAAAGAAAATCATTCAGATGGAAAAGGCTTACAACAAGCTGTCCGGGCCAAAAGATCAGCCGCAGGATGCAGGTAAGAAGCCCAGCAAGGAAAAGAATGACCTCTTTGAAAAGATGAAAGCCGGACTGGATACTCTGGTGGATGCGTTTACGAAATCTCCAGAGGAAAGCCTGGCTTCAGACAAGAAGTCCAGGGCAGATGCCGGCAAGGCTAAGAAGTCTAAGAAATAGTCGGAAAATCAGAGGATGGATTGCCAGATGTTGACAGGTAATGCGCCGGTTTCCATCCGACGGGCCAACTGGACCGGCTTTGATGAGACCCTATCGCCTCCAACGACGCGGATTTAGATATCTGGCATTCAACGGTGCCGGTGCCAGACTCTGCCAGGCACTTCGCTTGGCCAGAGCTTATGGCCGGAGTATATAGCCGGAGCTTAGCCAGATTGCAGGTCAGGTCATCAGGAAGTCCCGGTACCAGAGTCCGGAATCCTTTATAGTCCTTTTCTGGGTTGCAAAATCCACGTGAACGATTCCGAAGGTCTTGTCGTATCCTTCTTTCCATTCCAGGTTATCCAGTAAGCTCCAAACAAAGTAACCCTTGAGGTTCACTCCTTCCTGAACGGCCTTGAGGCATTGTGCCAGGTATTCGCTGATGTACTTTCTCCTTCGCTCATCGTGTATTCGGCCGTCTTCGAGCTTATCATTGTAGGCAGCCCCATTCTCTGTGATGTAGAGGGCCGGTATTTCCGGGTACTCTCCGAATTTCTTCAGGATCTGATAGATACCGGCTGGATGAACCTCCCAGCCCATGCTGGTTATTTCCACGTCCTTTAGAGGCTTGTGTTCCCAGAACTTGAGGTAGGGCATCCACCAGGCGGATCGCACTGTTTTGCGCGAATAATGATTAATACCCAGAAAATCGAAAGGATACTGAACCATATCCATATCGTCCGGATGCATGATGGATTCCATCTTTCGCAGGAATGGTAACTCTTCCGTTGGGTATCCTCGCCCTACAATGGGATCCACATACAACCGATTGAAGAAGGCATCGTGTCTTCTGAGCGCAGACAGATGTCGGGGCGCATTGGAAGCAGCCTCTCCGGCCAGGGTGGATACGGTAGTTCCGATTTGAATGTCCGAGCGAACGGCTGCCATGGCTCGGGCAGCTTTTCCCTGGGCCACCATGGTCAGGTGCGAAGCCCGTGCAAACTTGCCGGGTCCTCGTTTTTGCGGAGGAAAGTAGCCTATGCCGTATCCCAGAAGAAGAAATACAAATGGCTCGTTTAGAATAATCCAGTGCTTTACGCGATCTCCCAGTTCTTCTACCATCAGCCGTGCGTATCCCGCGAAATGATCTGCAATCTCTCGATTCAGCCATCCGCCTTTCCTTTCCAGCGCAAGGGGCAGATCCCAGTGGAACAGAGTAACATAGGGTTGGATATTGTTGGCTAGAAGCTCATCCACAAGGCGGTGATAAAAATCCAGTCCCGCTCGATTGACTCCTCCGGCAAGGGTGCCATCCGGCAGAACCCTGGGCCAGCTCACGGAAAATCTATAGGCCTGCAGTCCCATGGATTTCATTAGAGCTACATCTTCTTTCATGCGATGGTAATGATCGCATGCAACATTGCCGGTTTGCTTTTTTCGAATTTTTCCTCGAGCGGCAAAGTCATCCCAGATCGAAGGACCTTTACCATCTGCATCGTGCGCTCCTTCGATCTGATACGCTGCGGTGGCTGCGCCCCAGACGAAATCTCCAAAATCCGATGCTTTTAGTTTTCCGGCTGAAGATGGCTCCATGGGGCCAGTACATCATTTCCTGCGTTGCTGGCAATCGGTTCGACGGGCTGCGCCGGCCTATTATAATCAACTGACATCAGATGTGCCGGCACCTAATTCCTCAACGGCGGCCCAGGACTACGAAATTGCGTTGAATTTGCCTCATACTGGCTATAAATATGCAGAATGACAGAAATGGGTAGATCCCGCTGGAAACGCTGGATTCTCAGGATTACACTGGCGATTCTTGTTCTGATAGTTCCGCCAGTTCTGGTCAGTGCGGGCCTGGTTACTCTTGTAGTGATTCAGGACTACAACGGCATCTGTCCCGGGATCATGGACATTCCGGCCTACGAATGTAGCGTCTGGGAATTTGCAGCCAGAAATAGCATAAGCC
The DNA here is from genome assembly GCA_041984705.1 of Leptonemataceae bacterium. Taxonomy (GTDB): domain Bacteria; phylum Spirochaetota; class Leptospiria; order Leptospirales; family Leptonemataceae; genus UBA3465. Next base: position 5,192 of record JBHIXQ010000001.1, read on the forward strand.
CCTTCGCGCTTCCCCTGCACTTGCTCATCTTTACGGCCTATTTTGCCATCGCCTTTCCAGGTATCACCGCAGTGCTTATCTGGAAATGGTTTAATGAGAAACAGCCATCTGCTTCCTGATTTCTGGCCTGAGCTGACGCCGCATCGGACAATAAAAAAGGCGACCGTGAGGCCGCCTTTTCGTTCCAGAAAGCAATACTTCTCTGGTAACTGTCTCAGTCCTATTACTTGGAGTAGAACTCTATAATCTTCTGGATGTTGATCCTGGTAACGGGCACATCGTCTGGAGAGGTGATCCCCATATATTTACCGGAAATTCCATCTTCCTGGAGTTCCAGGTAAGGAGTGGGGTTGTTTCCAGCAGGTCGGGCTTCCAGTGCAAATTTCACGCGATCCAGCTCTTTCGATGCCGGATGAACGCCTACTACCTCACCAACTTTTACCTGGTAGCTGGGAATATCCACACTCTGACCATCTACAATAACGTGGCCATGGTTGATGAGCTGTCTGGCATCGAAGATGCTTCGAGCAAGACCCAGACGGTAAACCAGGGTCATGAGTCGAGATTCCAGCATGTAAAGGAAGTTATCTGCTTTGTTTCCTTGCAGTTTGGATGATTTTTCAAACGTCTTGAAGAATTGCTTTTCCATCATTCCGTATGTCAGACGAAGCTTTTGCTTTTCCAGCAACTGCTCACCATATGGAGATCTCTTTCTTCGGCGAGAGCCGGGGCGGTGTCCAGGTGCATAGGGTCGCTTGATGGACGGACATTTTGGATGGTTGTAAAGGCAATAACCTACCGTACGGCAGATCTTATGCTTGGGTTTTCGAATTGTAGCCATTTTCCTCTAATCCCGTGGCCTATCCCCGGATACCCGGCAGGTTCGAAGTTAGCTCATCGGGGGCAGCCGCTAATTTTGTCCGCTGGACTCGTCCACTGGACGCGGTGTTTCAGCTCATTAAAAAATGAGCCTGCCAGAGGTCAGAGCGCCAGAGAAGCCCTGTCTGTAAACTGAAAAAGGCTTCGTAAGCCTTCTGCGCTATCGTTTTCCCGGGGCACCAGGGTCCCCTGTTCAGAGATCACTATTCGGTGGGCGGGGCCAGAAATGTTACATCATCCAGCGGCCCCCCATAATGCGACATAATCCAGCGGCTGTCGCAAGCAAAAGAATGTGACATAATCCGGGATATTGTCGCGTCCGAGCTAATGAGACATAATCCAAGGCGAACCCAGCCGTGGATTATTCCAATAACAATCCTGCTTGCCCGTGCCGACCGGGCTGTGGACCTGTACGGGATGTCCGAAACTATTCCAGGAAATTCCTCTCAGAGCAGGGAGCCGCTTCAGCCCAGATTGCAGGAGGCCACTCGATCCGGGTTACTGTTGATTAACATTTCTGGTGTGGATCGTCCGGGCATTACCCGAGCGATTACGGAAGTCCTGGCTCATTACAACGTCCAAATCCTGGACATGGGGCAGTCCGTAATCCACGAAAGCCTTTCTCTGGGCATTCTGATTCGCATACCGCCGGAGCAGCAGGGGGCACCGGTGCTCAAGGATCTGCTCTTTAGAGCCCATGACTTTGGAATCCCTATCAACTTCACACCTATTGATCAGCAGTCCTATGATCGCTGGGTGGGGCATGGAGGATTGCCCCGATACATCGTAACACTTCTGGGAAGGGATCTAAGGGCCGATCATGTGCATCAGGTGACCAGGCTGATTGCGGACCAGGGTCTGAACATAAACTCCATTCGCAGACTTTCGCGACGCATTCCAGGTAGCGAACTGGCAGATCTGGATCAGTCTGTGGAGCCGGATAAACCGGTGGAAGGATCAAGGCGACGGCCACCTGTCTGTCTTGAGTTTCAGGTCAGTGGAGCGGATGTAGATTTCTCTGCATTGAAGGAGACGTTACTTTCTGCAACATCGCAACTGGGAGTGGATATCGCATTTCAGAAGGATGATCTTTATCGAAGAAATCGTAGATTGATTGCATTTGACATGGATTCTACATTGATTCAGGCCGAGGTTATTGATGAGCTGGCCCGAGAAGCAGGCGTAGGCGAAGAAGTGTCTCGCATCACCGAAAGTGCGATGCGCGGCGAAATCGATTTTAATGAAAGCTTCAAGCGACGAGTGGGACTGCTAAAAGGGATGTCCACGGAGTTCCTAGAAGGAATCTATGAAAGATTGCCGGTAACAGAGGGAGCCCCTCATCTAATCAAAGTGCTTAAATCCATGGGCTATAAAACGGTGATTCTGTCCGGCGGATTTACCTTCTTTGGCGAGCGATTACGAAAACACCTGGGCATGGATTACATTTTCGCAAACGAACTGGTAATCCGGGATGGCCATGTAACCGGTGAGGTCCAGGAGCCCATAGTAAACGGTCAGAGAAAAGCGCAGCTACTGGCAGAGATTGCCGAGAAGGAAGGAGTGCGAAAGGAGCAGGTTATTGCAGTTGGTGATGGGGCCAACGATCTGCCCATGCTCGGGATGGCCGGTCTGGGAATAGCCTTTCGTGCCAAGCCGGTTGTGCGAAAGGAAGCCGATCAGGCCATCAGTAACCTGGGTCTGGATGCCATCCTGTATCTGCTGGGCTACCGGCATGAAGACTTCCCGGCCGAGCTCTAGTCATCCCTTTCCAGGAGCCTTAGAGTCATCAGGCGAATCTTTTCCAGTCTTACCTGACCTTCCAGGGTGTCATAAAACGCGGTGGAGGCCCTGGCCAGCGAATTTATCAGGGGCTTCATAGTAGACTCATCATCTCCTGCCCATCGGTTGCGAATCAGCAATCCGGCGAAGTCTCCCTCCACCAGTAGAATTTGATCCATCATTTTGTCGGGTGCATCGGGAATACTCTCCGGCTCCGTTTTGTAGCACTTTGCGAGAAAACTGGCTACGTGCTTGATGGGAATCTGTCGCAGGAGTTCTTCCAGAATGGACTCCATATTTAGCCGAACCACGCTTAACACTACAGCTTGGTCTTCCGGACATGTCTTGAGCTCATAAACTTCCCTTGCCATGTAAGAAGATTATAATGCAGCTGTGACAGTTAAAGGGAGAGGCTGTGCTAAAATCACCAGAATATCGAACAAAGCCGGTCCCCGATCCCGCCGGAAAAGTAGCCGATTTCGTGGTCTGGAATTGCTTTATTGACTCTGTGGCCGAATCCGAATCTTCCCAGGAAAACACCTCCCGAACAGACCCCTTAAATGAAGAGCCTATCGAAAAATACTCTAGAGATTGGAAAGACTCGAAAGATTTAAAAAACTTAAAAAACTCGAATGGCTCCGCTGAAGAAAAGAAGCGCGAAAACCAGGGCCCCCGGTCCGGGATGGCGCGCAGTCGATCTCTGGGCAGTCTTGTAGGTGGACTGGGCGCATCTCTTCTGGGTGCGATGGTAAGAAAGCCCTTTCAGAGCGAGGAGCGAAGAGCCGGTTTTCTGGAATCCATGTGGCTGAAGGAAGCGCAGAGAATGGTGGGCAAGCTGGGTGAACTTAAAGGCGCAGCCATGAAACTGGGCCAGATGCTCAGCCTGCATGAGCATATTCTACCGCCTGAAGCTGCGAAGATCATGGGCCAGCTTCAAAAAGCTGCGCCACCCATCCCATTCGAAACGATACAGGAAGTGATGCAAAAGGAGCTCGGCGAACGCCTGGAACTTGTGGAGAAAATAGATCCTGAGCCATTCGCATCGGCCAGCATTGGTCAGGTACACCGAGGGGTTCTGAAGGATGGGGCCGAAGTTGTTTTCAAGGTTCAGTACCCGGGTGTGGATCGTGCGGTTCGTCAGGATATAAAGCAGCTTCGCTGGATGGCCGGGCCCATGGTAAACTTTATGACCGGAGGCTCTGCAGGACCTATTTTTGATGAACTCGAAGAAGTGATGATCCAGGAGCTGGATTATGTGCAGGAACTGAAAAACCTGCAGGAAATGCAGAGCATCCTTGAAAATGAGACAATGCGAGTGGTGCCAGCTGGATTTCCGGAACTGAGCAGTACAAGAGTGCTTACCATGGAGCTTGCCCATGGGCTTTCCTTCGAAGAAGCTCTGAATCCAAAGATAGATCAGGATCTAAGGGATCAATGGGCTCAGTCTTTTGCTAGAACCTTTGCCCAGGGAGTATTCGCTCATCGCTTCCTGCATGCAGATCCAAATGCAGGAAACTTCGCATTTCGCAAGGATGGAAGTCTGGTGCTCTTTGATTTTGGATGTATGAAGCGAGTGCCCTTTGCCATCTCTCGCGGCTACGGCAATCTACTTCGAGCCATCTTTTCCGATGAGGACGAAAGAATCCCTGAGATCTTAAAAGAAGTTGGAATTCACCGGGCGGACGGAAGACCGGTGGAGGTTTCCCTTCTGAAACCCCATGCAGATTTGATTCGTCAGGTGTTCGGCCAGGATGGATTCGTATTCGGTGAGGATAAAGAGCTCTACGATCGAATCTTTGAGCTCAGCCGACAGCAATGGTTTGATTCCCTGGGAATCAAGTTTCCAAGAGAGATTCTTTTCATCCATAGAACTCTGGCGGGGTACTTTGGAAATTTCAGTCGGCTCAAGGCCCGGGGCCCCTGGAGAACAATACTCCTGGATGCTCTGGCCGATGCTGATGTAGAGGATGGAATACAGAGACAATCCGTAACCGCATTATAAGGAATCCGGCCCGGACAAAGAAAAGGGGCCTTGCGGCCCCCTTACCCTTTCAGATCTCTCGCCCTGTTTTCTTTTTCTTATTGGACGAAATTAAGCCAGAAGACTTCGAAGCATCCAGGCTGTTTTTTCATGTACATGCAATCTTTGTGTGAGCATATCTACGGTGGCTTCGTCATTTCCTTCCTCTGCAGCCGGGAAAGCATCTCTTAGAGTGCGGATCGTCGTTTCCTGAGCTTCTACCAGGTTCGCCAGCATTTCTTTGGCCGGGGGCACATCCGAATCCTCCTTGATGCTGGTAAGCGCTCCAAACTCAGCATAGCTGCCCGGTGCATAGTGTCCCAGAGCACGAATCCTTTCTGCGATTTCGTCCACCGCAGTCCAGAGCTCATTGTACTGTTCCATAAACATTCTGTGCAATGTATCGAACATCGGCCCGGTGACGTTCCAGTGATAGTTGTGCGTCTTCAGATACAGGGTGTAGGTGTCCGCCAGGACCTTTTTCAGCCCGTCCACAATCCGGGCTCTGTCCGCTTCTGGAATTCCTGTGTTCATAGCCGTTGGGTTCATCGAATACCTCCTGTTCCCATCAGCAAGCACTATGTGCTTGATCAGATTTAAATTTAGAATAATTCTAAATCTGCTGCTGGCAACCTTTTTTTGTCCAGGGGCTGCTCGTGCGGGTTTCCCCTGCAATTCCACATCATGATTGGGGGAGTAAAAAAGTCTCTGGAAAATCCATGCCCGGATGCTGGCCTGTGGATATGCTTGCGTACGGAGAAAGGGAAGGGTTACCAGATGAGATTGAAAGGGATGAGACCACAGGTTTTCCCCTTATTTCACAGGCAGATGGTATACTGCAGCTAATACTGGCCTATCTTGAGCTACCCTACTCTGTTACCGAGCATGGTTGTGGTAAGAAAGCCAGTCTCATCATCGACTATTTACTGAAACTGGGAATCCCGGCCTATGGTCTTGCACGGGGGATGGTTCTGGAGCCGGACATGTCTCCCCGGGCCATGGTAGAGACGGATTATCGGAAACGCTCTCAGGCTCTGGTGGCAGCCAACCCATTGCACTCACTTTGTGATCTTAACGATGAACGTTTGCGCTCAATGCTACTGGAAACCTGTAGCCAGGTAGATGCGAATGAAGGAGTGATCCAGACCGGTCCCTACATATTACGGCATGATCCAGAAGTACAATTCGTTCAGGCAAGAAGTCATATCTATCCCATTTTATGGTTCTGGGATCCAGATGAAGGAAAAGCCCATCGGCTGGTCATCGACCCGAGTCTTGATCGGACTCGTCTGTTCCCTCCGGTGGAGGTGCGCAGATTACTGCATTGTTCGGAAGCATTGATGTTTCAGGCACCTCTGCTGGGTTACTTTCGATTGGATGTTTTTTCGCTCACCTCCCGGCAAAGCGAATCCCTGAAATCAATTTTTGATGCCGGTGAATTTCATTCCAATCTGGAAGCACTAAACGATAGAATCGAAGATCTGAGTCAGGATGAACATGCAAGACTCATTCGCAGTATGAATGGAGCGCAAGAAGGTTCGCTGGGGGATCCGGCAGCCTGGACTTATGCGAATAACCTGCAGGGTTGGGAAAGATCCCAGGATGAAGAACAATACAGAAATACGGGTCGCGGAGAACCGTTAAGATTCCAGCGGCGAAGGTTGATTCGCTCCAGAGAAGGCAGGCAGGGGGATGCTCCTGCGCGACGCGCAGAGCTCCGCGATACTGTAGACCATGCAGAAATCTTACGTATTTGCGCGGATGATGCATCCTGGTCTGCCAGAGCTCTTGCCCCCCTGGCAGATGTGACCATGACAACGGTATATTTCAATTCGCTGCTTAGACTGAATGATGCGCTGGAAAAGAATGAAGATTTGCAGGGTTTTATTACTAATCCGAATAAATTGCATGAGATGCGAGGCCTGGGCGTGCGACTACGAAGAAGAGTGGACTGGTTGGCCGACGCTTCCATGAGTCCCGAAGGGGAGATCGATGCCCGTGCGCTTTCGGCACCCTATTTCGAGGCTGCCCTGGAGACCATCCGCCAGATGAATGCTGCCGGTCTACATGTCTGTATAGACCGTGTGGGCAATTTACATGGACTGCTCGTAAAGGATGAAGAGGCCTATGAGATTCGCAATAGTGGTATGAAGCCGGAGTTTCTGGCACAGTCGATTCACCATGTATCCCATATTGACTCGGTCAAGAATGCAGGCCGCTTTGACGGTCGTCTGGGAGTCACCGGAGGTATTGAAACCGCGCATATCTTTTCTGATCTACATAACTATTTCTCCCGTACCATTCTTTCTACTAACTGTGATGTGCGTACCCATGTAACTGCCTTTCTGGGCGAAGAGATGACCTTTACCGGCGAAGGGGTTTCCATGCCAGGTAGTTCCGCTGTCGCAGGAAATGCCCGTCCAGAAGCGATTCATAAGATGCGAAATCATGAAGGCCAGGTGTTTCGGGATCGCTTTGTGGATTTCCTCAAGTGGATTTCTCAAAAGCAGTTGGATGGTCAGGTAGTTCTATTAAATCAATTTCCCGAGCAGGCCAGCGATGAGGATCTAATCCAGGCCTGCTTTAATCCAGTGCATTTCTTTTCCCGGCATAGTTTTGAACGCCACATCGAGCAGGGGCCGGTACTCGATCGTCTCAAGGTTCCCATGGCCCTGGTTTCGCATATCATGGGAATTCATCAGGAGGATTTTCATTTTTCTGGCGAGCAGGCCGAGGCCGCAGCCCTGGATTTTAATCGCCGTCTCCGAAAATTGAGCATGGAAGAGTCTTTTGACGGGCTGCGAATCACAGTCGGAATTACTGGAGGCGAATCGGACTTTGTATGCCATGAAGATGGAAAGGCGATGCGCTGGACTCTGGATGGGGAACTGAACCATGCCGGGGCCACCGCTGTAGAGGACCGCAAGGACCCTGGAGTGGCGGCGGCAAGATTGGCCGAGGAGTTCTACAGGTTGATTCGAGAAAAGGAAAAGGATTTTCCCGGGGTAAAGGGGATTACAGGGAACGTTCGATTCTATCCAGGAATCAATCGAAACGTAATTCCAGGATCTGTGAGCCTTACGCTGGCTGTTAAGGGAGATCTACCGGACGATGAATATGACAGCCTGGCTCGAGATCTGCACGGATTCGCTGTCGGGACCCTGGGAAAGAAAGTACCCGCCGGAGGCGAAGGAGTTCGTCTTTCTCGCATGGAGCAGATGAGCTTTGTGAACGTCTATGGCCGGGCAGTGGCTTCTATCGATCTTCGTACTGCTGAAAAAAGGATGTCCCATGAGTTTCGCAGTCAAATGGAGTCCATTATAGACGCAGTGGAAAAGCAATTTGATGTAAAGATACAGGCCTCCGTACAACAGCAGGTAGATCCTTATGGCCTGGCCCGTTCCGGGCAGGTACTATTGATGGAAAGAAGCTATGGAGGAAGTCATAACCCCAACGAAGCCGAGCTACAGACGGACCTGACCAGGGGAACCATTCTGCAGTTTCAAACCGTGCACGATCTATTCGCGGATGGGAAACTATCCGAAGGATTTAATCTCTACAAATTTACGGAATCTCGCATACCGGAGACCTACAGAAATAAGCTTTCGCGCTTTATATCCGGAGCCCTGCATGATACCTGCAACATCGCTGCGGCTGCCACCAGGGCCTCTGATCAATGAGCAGGGGCACTGTGTAGCGCGCATCAGGGCGGCCATTTGCCTGCCAGGTTTACACTGATTCCCGGGAAAACGCGGTGGCTCTATCGCCTTCAGGACTCTCTACTCTGGACTGCTATTTGTAAGCATATATTCCATAATATCCAGAAGATGAATGGATCCAACCAGTCTACCGCTTCTGTCCAGAACCGGCAGGATCTTGATGATATCTCCGTCCAGCATTTGATGGATGGCATGGGACAGAGGATCTTCCGGTGAGCATGAGCGAATGGGAAATTTCATGATCTCTCCTGCAGTCTCTGCTGTTACATGGTGCAGAATCTCCCTTCCCGAGTACCTGGAGAATTTTCCGCGATAGGGTATTCGGGCCTGCGGAGGTTGACTGTGCAGATGAAAATCCGATCTTCGCGTATGCTTGAGGTGGCGTGCCAGATCTCCCAGACTGATCAATCCCTGGATTCTATGCTCTCCGTCCTCTACCAGGATAATGCGATCTTCGGCCAGGTTGGTCATCTGATCTACCAGGGCCGGAATGGGGAGACTCTCAGATACTACAAGCAGTGGGTCCTGATCAATCCCTGGCCCCTGCAGGAATTGGCCAACGGTTGATACGTTCTTAGATGTCATTTTCTGTCTGCCCCGGATCAGAAATCAGTTTGCTTCGCACTGAATGGGATTCGCCGGCCAGAACCAGCGCCCTTCGAGTGAAAAGTGGACCCAATAATTCGCTTACTGTAGTGGTAGCGATAACCACGCTCAACAGAATTTCTTCAATATTGCCGGGAAAGTTCAATCTGGTTCGCGCTTGAAGCGCCAGTCCCAGTGCCACCCCTGCCTGAGGCATCAAAGCCATTCCGGTATATTTTCGAATGGCTGGATCGGCATTCGAAAATCGGGCGGCAAGATAGGCACCGGAAGCTTTTCCGGTCATCCTTGCCATAAAATAGCCCAGAGCCAGAAGCCAGGCTCCTCCCAGAATATCCCATTGAATGTGCAGTCCCGAAATAATGAAGAATAGAGTGAAGATGATGCTTTCGAAGGAATCGGAGATCACCGAGTAGATGGAATCAAAGTGCCTGTAACTGTTTACCAGAGCCATGCCCAGTACCATACAGGCCAGCAATCCTCCCGCTTCCAGGAAGTTTGCCAGGCCTGCACAGAGTAGGATTATCGTAAACGTGGGAAGTAGCATGCTTTCTCTGTGTTCCACTCGGCCCAGCACCAGCCTAAGTACAAGGGCTCCAGCTAAACCCAGAAGCACCGACACCCCTATTTCTCGAAGCGCATCCAGAAGAGAAAGAAGCAGGGTGCCTTCGTACCCCAGTAGCATTCCGGCCCCGGCTGTGGCCGCCGAGAATGTTATTAGAGCAAGCCCATCGTCTGCAGCGACTATGGAAAGAACGATGGTGGTCAGTGGTCCTCTGGCTCTCTGTTCATGAACCACTGCAAGAGTGGCTGCGGGAGCCGTGGCCGCCGCGATACTTCCCAGCACCAGAGCCAGTGCCAGGGCAATGTTCCATGGGAGTCCCGCAAATTGCCAGGCGATGGTGAACGTCGTGAGTCCTACCAGAATGGTTGCTGCATAGAACTCGGAAAATAGAACGCGAAAGACCAGATTACCCAGCTTTCGCAGGCGACTCCATTGCAGGCTCCCCCCAATCAGAAAACCGATGATGGCCAGGGCCAGCTCGACGATGATTTCTGTTTGTTCCAGGAATCCAGCAGGAAGGATGTCCAGAGTTCCCAGCACCGCTCCGGTGAGAATAAACAGGCTTACACCGGGAAGACCCAGGCGTTCAGCCAAAAATTCGCTTCCAAACCCGGCCAGAAGTAGCAAGCCTATCCAGAGTAGAGGAGTTTCCATACGATTCTATGCGTTTGCCTGCTATTTGAACGAACCAACTCTCCAGGAGCCTGCTGACATGTCCGATCTCAAGTTTACACGCATTATCGCAACACTGGGCCCGGCCAGTCAAGAAGAGGATCAGATTAGATCATTGATTCGATCCGGTGCCGACTGCTTCCGGCTAAATTTCTCACATAGCGATGGACCGGGCCTGGAACCCTACATTAAAAAGGTTCGTCAGGTCAGCGAGTCCGAGGGAAAATATATCCCTCTGCTGGCTGATATTCAGGGACCCAAGTTAAGAGTAGGACACCTTCCCCGGGAAGGTGCGGAGCTCCTGGATGATCAGCTATTTACGATTACTCATAGAGAAGTAGAGGGCAGTGCCGAGCAGGTGCATTCTCCCTATGAGCTACTATCAAAGGATTTGCGAATCGGACATCGAGTTCTACTGGCCGATGGCAGTATCGAAATGGTGGTTGAGTCCATCGATGGCCAGGATGTGCGTTGTCGAGTGCTGCATGGCGGTCTGCTAACTTCCAACAAAGGTATGAACTTACCCGATACAGAAGTTAGCGCAGCTACCCTTACAGATAAAGATCGCCGGGATCTGGAGTTCATAGGAAAATCAGACATAGATCTGGTGGCCGTTTCCTTTGTTCGCAGGGCCAGTGATATCCGTGATGCACGAGACATTCTCGGAGATTCTCGCATTCCGGTGCTGGCCAAACTGGAAAGACCGGAGGCTCTAAACCAGCTAAACGAAATTCTGGAAGAGGCGGATGGAGTGATGGTGGCCCGGGGAGATCTTGGAGTGGAAATTGAATTCGAAAGGGTTCCCTTTGTCCAGAAGCAGATTCTACAGAGGGCTTCGGTGAGAGGCAAATGGGCCATCGTCGCAACGGAAATGTTGCGAAGTATGGTGGATCATAGCAGGCCCACGCGAGCGGAAGTGACCGATGTGGCCAACGCTGTACTGGATGGGGCCGATTGCGTAATGCTTTCAGAAGAAACAGCTATGGGCAAGCATCCGTCTGTGGCCGTGCAGGCCATGATTCGTATCCTTAAAGCAGCAGATTCCGCTGATGCAGACCACCGGGATAGATTCGAAGCAGATATTGTCAGTTTTGCAGCCGGCGCAGCCGGTGCCGCCGTAAGCGCGGCGGAACGACTGGGGGCCCGGGCCATTGTGGTTCTGGCGGGCTCCAATGTAACTGCACTTCTTCTGTCAAAATGGAGATCCAGAGTGCCTATCCTGGCTTTATCCGGCGGCAAAAGCACCCTTCGCAGACTGAATGTTCTTAGAGGAGTGATTCCAGTGGAAATTCAGTCTCAGGCTGGCATGGAAGAGCAGATTCGTCTGGCGGATGCAAGGTTACTCCAGGAAGGCTGGGCCAAACCTGGAGATACCGTCGTAATTGCCGGGGCCATACCTCTGGGAGAGGGGAAAGAAACCAACTCCATTCGCTTCCATCGTGTTCGAAAACCGAAATCCTGAAGCTCTCCAGCGCAGCCAGTGCCCTTGCGAAGGGAACGAAAACCGGGTAATGCCAGAGGCCGGAACGTCCAGAGTTCGTAAAGGGTTTAAACCGCCCTATCGTCCGATTCCCGAATGGCTCATGCGGACGGACTGAAGGATTTCGCCGGCCCGTCTAAAGGATTAGCCTCTGGTAGACCGGCCCAGAACCATTCCGATGCCACCGATTACCAGACCGCCTACAAGAATCAGCGCTGCGATCCAGGGATTATCAGTGAGGTCCATATTGCGATACTGAAGATGCATATCCCAGATGGCGTTTACCATACTGGCACCTCCCAGAAAGATTCCAACACCGCCCAATGCGCGAAAGATCGAGGAAATAAAGTTCATTCAGTTGCTCCGGAAATACTAGAATTGAGGTCCAGAGCTTAAAAAGGTTCAATTTTCAGGGAAGCTTTTTTCTTTACGGCTGGAAAAATTACTTTGCCAGTATTTATTAGTTCGTACACGGAATTCTGTAGGCGATACTCTGACTCAACGCCTGGGTAGCGGCATCGGAGGTCGCAAAAACAATCAAATCGCCGTTCGGAAGTTCAATAATGGTCTGGGGCTCATTGGTTGTATTGTTCGTTAGATGGGTCGGAACATTGAGTCTTCGCACCAGGCCATAGCGCAGCACATGTATCCTGAGCTGCATATCTGAGCTAGTGGTCCCGGCACCTAATGCCCAGACCACGGGCCCGGTCCGAGTGGCCAGCAGTCCGGATGCCAGCTGAGAATTCTCCACGATGGTATCTTCTGCAGACCAGGCCCCTCCGGCAAACCGCATGAGCGTCACCGACGAAGGGCCATAGGCCGGGACAAAGAAATCATTTCCTTTTACTGCGAAAGCCACAGGGGATTTCTTCTGCGGGTTGGAAAATGGTTGGAAGCTGTATGTGTTTTCGGTCAAGGTGAAGGGTTCTCGGATCTGATTTATCTGAAGTGTTGCCGGAGTGGAGCCATCCACGCTTTCATATTCCACCGCGAAATCTGCCAGGCCGTTATTCTTGATCGGCGAAAGGAAGGGGCCTCCCGGCGAGGTGCCCGAGCTATCGAAATATATGTTAGAGCTGGAACCATTGTATTTTCGCAAGAAGGATAGTAGTTTGGAGTTCGTCCCGTCCGATACATTTCCCGTGATGTAGAGTGCACTTCCGCTACTGGCCACTCCCTGAAAGGAAGTAGGTTCGCCGCTATACTGATACTGATCCAGAGTAGTCCAGCTACTCAAGTCACTGGAAAATCGAAGAATTCCATTCAGTCCAGCGCCAGAGTCGCCGTTTCCTACCACCGCCACTCCGTCATCGCTGAACTCAATTTGTCTGGGACTGGCCCCGGATCCAGGATTGAAGGCGTCCAGTATGCTTATGTTACTCAAGCTGAAATCTGAACGAGCCACTATCCAGGTTCTGGAAGTACCGGAATCCTGATGGCCTGCGATGAGAATGAAATCCTGGGACGAGGAAAGACGGGCATCAAAAATCGCTGTAGGACCAATGCCGCTTTGGAATTCTACAGGGCCAAGACTCTGAATGGGACCTTCATAGGTGCACTGAACGGCCAGGCGCGCAAACAGAAACTCCGGTATTGGGTTACAACCCGGGTCTCCAGGCAGGCAATGCTCCTGCTGACATCGAATATTCAGAAACGGGAATAGAAAAATGAGTGCCAGAATGTGAGGGGCAACTCTCACCCGGAAAGCTAACGTGATAAATTATTTATTGTCAATAAAATAATATAAGTAGCTCTGGAAGAGTGGCCCTGCTGACCGAATTTTCCAATTGTCTTTGCCGAAACCTCTCATTTGCCACCAGAGTACGGGGCCATTCGCTGGTTATATTACATTCACGAATTTAGATTCAATATACTCGGCGGGTTGCCTTTAAAATCCCCGGAGGCATAGCGTTCAAAGTCCAAAAGGAACGTTACAAAATCCCATTTATCACTGTGTAAAGATTTCGCATTACGGCCACCATGTAAGGCTCGCATCGCCAGGGCTCTGGCTCCATTGATATTATCTCTCTTTGTGTGCTCCAGCGAGGCCGCTATCTGTATGAGAGATTGTAGAATGGATGGACGAGGTCGATCATTGAGGATCCAGATTTCTTCCATTACCTCATGGGCTTCATAGTATTCGCCGGCATTAATACATTGCACGAATTGATTCAACTTTGTTTCGGGTAATTCAATTGATGGCATTGCCCTTTACTGGTTCCATTCGGAAAAAGGATCAATGGTTTTATTTTTCCGGTGTAGTGAATCTTTCGCTGGCTGATGCCCCTATTCATCCCGGAGCTCTGGATCCATTCTTGAGCTCGCTCCTTGTTGTCCTTGAAATAATTCTTGACGAAATACTCTTGGAGTTTCTTCTTCAATTCGTAAATCGTCATGTGTTCACCTACTGACATTGAAAATTCTATTGGTTGGCAAAGCTAATCGTAGG
>JBHIXQ010000002.1:0-5419 GCA_041984705.1 Leptonemataceae bacterium
AGTCCACAGCCGGGTACAGTGTCGCAGAGCAATGATTGATTGTGACAAAACGAAGGGGGTCGGAAAGGGAAGGGGGCTCTCGAAAATGGTGCATTATGTAGCGTTACAGAAACTGACCATCCGCCAGGGTATCCGGTAACCACAGGTCAGCGAGAACTGCCGGCTCGAGCTACTTTTGCTTTTCTAGAATCTTTCGCGCTTCTTTTAAGAGTTCGCCTGCTACCGGAACTCGAATCATTCCGTCTTTATCCGGAGTCATTTGCTCGGGAGCATACACCTCTTCCAGGGAGTCATCCTTGAGTTTGTCCGGGCCGATCCATTGAGCAAAGGCTCCCACCATTCGACGGTGTAAATCATCGATCTTGATTTGAGCGCCGGCCTTCTTGTAGTAACCATAGGCCATCAAGGGAAGGCGTTTCTCATACATATAGAAATCACCGATTCGAATCAGCCCTTCTTTATGGTCGGCTTTAGTATAGAATTCCCGGGCACGGTGGAAATCTTCGTCTTCAAAGGCCGCATCACCTCGGCGAATCAATTCTTCTTTTATCCGGGCATCCATTGTTACTTATTACGGCACTTTCCCGGGGAAGGGCAAGTGGAAAATCAGCGCTCCCCGGAGTCCGCTTCCAGTATCTTCCATGTCTATTGATGATAGGGTCCACTGGATGCCGGGCTTTTACGTACCATGCCGATTTCGATGGGTATGTGAAGCGGGTTCCGATTCGGGTGCCGTTGATGATTCAGTGATATTTCTGCCAGAATTCGTAATAAATCCTTTCAGCGAAGTCTTCGTCGGTCTTTCCGCTACGATCGTCTGCCAGGAAAGCGACAAAGTCGGCGCAGGCCGACAGTTGATTTGAATTGAACAGCGAGAATTTCTCTTGCCTGTGCTGTTCCATCCGTGGCTCAGCAGAGTAAGTTTCCAGGGCATAGAGTGCATTATCCAGTTTCACTTTGTTGGAATTTTTATAGTGCTTGAGATACCATACCATAAAGGCAGGAAGATAGAAGCGAAATCCAATGGGATCCAGGTAGCTCAATGCAAACTGACAATTTTCAATGTGTTCTTCCGGCACTTCCTGCCACGGCCCCCGGAAATCCATTTTACGATGTTCGGCATCATGACCGTAATCATAGTTATCGTGGGCTTCGGCCACATGGAGAGTGATGTCCGAGGGTTGCGGCACTCCCTGGAAAGCCAGATCAATTTTTGCGATTACCTCGTCTGGATTCATACTGGTTGCCGCATCCTGGGTCTGAAACACCCGCTGCTGGAAGACGGTAGTTTAGGGGGATTGAGATTGCTCCTGGTGCGATTAAACCGATAATTGGGGCAGGAAATCCAGGAGTGGTATTGGTTCTGGAGGCCTATCAGGCGGTGGCAGGAGTGTTGATGGTGCACCGGCCCTGAAAGACCGTTCCATCTTCAACAATGAGACTGGGAGTGATGATATCTCCAAACAGGCGACCGGTGGAAAGCAATACAACCCTGGTCTTTGCCTGAATTGATCCGCGAATCTCGCCCCCCACCACTACAATACCCGCGCGAATATCGGTATCCACCAGGCCACTCTGTCCAACCAGAACCTTGCCGTCGGTCATGATGAGGCCCTTGAAATATCCGTCGATGCGAATCAGGTCCTTTACCTTGAACTCACCGCGAAATTCGGAGCCTTCGCCTATGAGGGAGTTAACGATTAACGATTCGGTGGATTCAGCCATTGTTCTTGCAGATGATTCATGAAGGCATGTGGATTGTAAGCCACCGTTCCTATATGAAGTTCATAGTAAAGCATGTTCGTGGGAGCCTGGCCCGTGCGACCTGTAATTCCAATGGGCTGACCCTTATCTACCTGATCGCCTACGCCCACATCCACCTGATCCAGATGCGCATAAAAAGTCTTCATACCGAATCGATGCTCTATCCAGACATGCAGTCCGAACACTTCATCGTAATCGATACTGATTATTTCGCCCGGTGCTGTACTTACAACCTCGGTGCCCGCAACGGTGCCGATTTCAATTCCCTGACGAAAAACTTGCTTTCCTCGGAGGGTATCTGTTTGCCAGCCATACGGACTCAGGATATAACCCTGGGCTGGCCAGATGCTGGGAGTGTTGGTGAGCAGATTCTGCATCTCTCGGGACTTCAGTTCTGTGAGAATACGATCTGAAAGCTCCACAGCTCTTTTTAGATTCTCATTGTCCTGACGCGATAGAAAAAGCACTCTCTGCAACAGCTCTTCGGTTCTTGACTGATCGCAATCGGTTCCCTGAGCCTTACACTCTTCTACTGCTGTGCGAAGTTTTTCCAGCTCATCTTCCATGATGGCCTGCCCGGCGCCACCCTGTGCATACGGTTCCGTTCTTTTTCCGCCCAGTTTTAGATACAGCTCTGCGATGGTATTGGAATAACGCGTAATTGTTCCATGTAGTGGCAGAATCTCCTCTGCCATCCGAACGCTTTGCAGATTGAACTGCGAGTTGGAAAGGCCCATGTCGTAGAATTGAATATCTTCTCCGGATTTGCCCACCAGGCTGAAAACAGAAATGGTCATTACCACCAGAAGGGTGATAAGACCTGCACTTAAGGAATACAACGTAATATGAGCGTTGAAGATTTTTCGCTCATTATGGGGGATCACCATGATGGTAAGCTTTTCGCGCCCCTTTAGATGGACCCATTCTAGAAACTCGCGAATATCCTGTTTCCACTTATCCCATCGAGTGGGCGGCTTTATGGGCTGTCCCGGCTCCCTCAGATAATCCTGGAGCTGGGAATAGGACATTGGATCCGAATTCTTCTTTCGGCTTTTGCCCGTGGCCTTTCGCTGTTTGTTTGTTTTTTTCTCAGCCATGGTCCGTTTCCCCCGAAGGGCCTCTTCCGCAACTCTACAGCCGCTGGAAGATCAATGCCTGCACATTCTGTACACAACCGTTTCCTGTCATTTTCATTTTCGGCTGGAAAAAGTCGGTCCTGCACGGTTCTTCCAGCCGGAAATTCAGGCCACGGTCAAAGGGCGGCATTGCCTGTAATTGCTTCTATTTGCGTACCCAAGTACGACCCCGGGCCGGCAGAATTCCAGTCTTTTTTCCCGGGCCAGGAAACCGGAATTATCGTTCAGATTCTAGCCGCTGGATTCTTAGAATTTCGAAGAAATCCGGATTTTAAAAAAGGTTTGCCTGTATGGATAAGTGAATGGAGAATCCGTGGCCTATGGCAGAAAAAGATAGCAACATGGGTCAAGATGCGGAAGGCGGCGGGCATACGCATGCGCCGTGGCAGCGCGAATTCTTCAAGAATGTAGAAGGATTCACCAGATACGGAGTCCCGGAAGAGCGAGCCAAAGAAATTCTCACCAAATTCCTCAAGCTATCGGTGAGTACTCCATTGCCGGATGTTACGAAGACCTTTCAAAATCCGGACCTTCTGGATGAAGTGGGTGTGCATACCAAACAGGATCCCCCGCTTCGAGATTTCATGGTCGAATTTTTAACTCCGCTCATGCGAAACTTCACATTCGAAGGCAGGGAAAACGTCCAGTATATTATGCCTTTGCTGGGTAAGTATCCGGTAACTCTAATTTCCAACCATATGAGTCATCTCGATGCTCCTGCCATCTACAACATGCTTTACAATGAAGGCGGGGATGCACGTAAGATTGCAGATCAGCTGGTATTCATTGCCGGTCGTCTGGCCTTCGAACCGGACTTTGCCCGTCTGGCACTGTACATGTTCGATACCCTTCTGGTTTGCTCCAAGCTGGATATGTCAGACAATCCAGGTCTTGCAGATTTGATGACCCGTATCAATATGCGAGCCTTTCGTCAGTCGCAGCAGCTGCAAAAAGAAGGGCGGATCATGTCCATCTTTCCAGAAGGTACGCGAAGCCGTACCGGTCGTTTGATATCCTTTGTAGATACAGTATATCACTATGTTGCCAATAAGATCATCATTCCGGTGACTCTGGAAGGCACAGATAATATTCTTCCTACTTCTTCCTTTCTCTTTAACGCTGCGAAAGGCAAAATGGTGCTGGGCCGACCCATCCTGGTAGGCAAGCTTTCCTCGAAGCAAATGGCCGACCTGCCGGATTTCGTGGATCGTCTGGATGTTCCGGACACTGCAGATAAAAAGCAGTATATCATCGATAATCTGGCAACCATCGTAGGTCAAAATCTACACAAGCATCGCCATGGAACCTATCGCAACCTCTATGTGGCGGATGATCCGCGAAACAAAGAGAATCGATTGATTACCCGGCCTAGCAATCCAGTCCATAAAGTGGTAGTTATCGGTCATTCTCCCTATGGTACTGCCATTGCTTCTGTACTTGCCAATAAGAACACAGACATACTTGTCTATACAGACGATGCAGAAAAGGCAGCGGAGTATAACCAGCGCCGGGTGGACGGAGGATACTTTCCGCTATTCAAGTTACCTCCGAATATTAGCTTCACTTCCAATCCTGTAGATGTGGAGCAGGGGACGCTCTTCGTGCAGGCGGCTCGGCCCTGGGAACTGGATAAGTATTATAGCCGGTTGAAACTTTATTTGCAAAAGAGCGATGCGCCGGTGGTGAGCGTCGTCAAGGGCTTCACTGGCTCTGAAAAAGGTCTGATCCTGGACGATCTGAGCAATGAGTATAACATTGATCCTGCCAGACATGTGGTGATGGCCGGGGCCAACTATCCAGAGCAAATCATGGAACGAAAGATTTCTGGATATGAAATGGCTGCGAATCGTCCGGAACTGGTGTCTGATCTTGCTCAGCTTTTTAGTTCGGGCTATGTATTTGTACGACCGGCAGTTAATTCTTCCGATGTCCGAGGAGTACAGCTGGGAGGAGCTCTAAAGAATATCTATGCCCTGGCTACAGGACTTCTGGATGGCTATTACGAAAGTAGCCTGGGGGGAAACTGCGACAACTCCCTGTTTCATGTCTCCAACCGATTCTTTCGCGAAATGACCGCCATCGGCACGGCAATGGGCGGTCAGGCAGAAACCTTCGGTGGCCTTTCCGGTCTTACCGATTTGATGCTGGCCTGCTTTGGAGCCGATGCGCGGGACAGACAGTATGCGCATGACTTCGTAAATGGCAAGGCCGAGGCCGATCATAAATCGAACGGGGTGTTCGGAGTTCGCTCTTTGCCGAATCTCATTAACTTGAATCCGGACGATTATCCTGTGGCCTTTGCAGTTCATGCGGTAATGGTGAAGGGCATGGAAGGCGAAAAGGTGCTGGAAAGCATCATGTACAGTCTGCGAAAGTTTTAGCCGGCCAGGCATGGGGAATCGGCTTTCCCATTCCTGACGTTCCCAGGATCCGAAAGCTGCCCCATGCCGGGGGACTCCCTGGCTTCCTGTAGAAAGCTCCGTTGCTCCCATTGCACTTTATCAAGGTCTCTGGACCGG
>JBHIXQ010000002.1:5429-10513 GCA_041984705.1 Leptonemataceae bacterium
TAAACGGCCAAAATCCCTGTCTCCCTTCTTCCTGCGGGGCATCTGGCCAATAAGGGCAAGCAGTAGCAGGTCCTTTATCAGGCATATACGGTACTGCGGTATGGTAAATGGCTGGAATTGGACCTGATCCCTGAGGCCCCGGGGTACAATTTAACTTCCGAGAACCTAATTTTGGTTTGAGTATTCATCCTAAATATTACATTAGGACGTGGGGTAACCACTATGGCCCCCAGAGATGCCTGATGCCGCCCTATACAGAACTACTTGATCAGCTAAGTGCCGGAGTCCAGATCATCGATCCTGAAATGCGATATGTATTTCTGAACAGGGTCTTGCTGAAGGAGGTTGGTAAGTCCAGTACTGAGATGCTGAGCCGACCCATGGAGGAAGTCTTTCCTGGAATCGAGAAAACCGAAATCTATGAGGTTATCCAGGACGTCATAAGAGCCCGGAAGAACAGGTCTGTAGTGAACGAGTTTACATTTCCTGATGGAAAGGTAAGCTATTACAGACTTGAGGTTCAGTCTATCCCTGAGGGAGCTATAGTATTTTCCTGGGATGTTACTGATGAAAAAGAAACCGAGCTGCTCCTGAGGGAAGCTTCAGATCGCTGGCAGGAAGAAGCCAATCAGCATGAAGAAACTCTACGCAAGGTTCTGGATTCCTCTCTGGATGGAGTTCAGTATTTTAAATCCGTTCGAGATGAATCGGGAAAGATCATAGATTTTGAATACGTTTTTTCCAATAAGGTTGCCTGCGAAATCATTGGTAAGAAGGAACGTGAGGTCCGGGGGAAGCGCTTACTGACCATTATTCCCGGCCACATGGATATTGTATCGGAATACGGCCGTTCGCTCTTTGATTTGTACAGCGAAGTAGTGGAGACTGGAATCAGCAAAGAGTTACTTTTTCATTTTGAATCGGATGGGATCGTAGGCTGGTTCTCCAATAAATCAGTGAAGCTGGGGGACGGCTTCGTAGTAACCTTCTCCGTGGTGACCGAACTGGTAAATAAGAGTCAAGAGCTGGAGCGCCTGAATGCCTCCCTGCAAGAAGAAGTTCAGATCGAAATCGAAAAGAATCGTCAGAAAGATGAAGCCTTAATTCAGCAGTCCAAGCTTGCCGCCATGGGGGATATGCTTTCTGCAATAGCACACCAGTGGAGACAGCCATTGCATGCTGTGCTTCTGGGCATTGAACTCTCACGCGAAATAGTGGAAAAAAGCTGGGCCAGCATTCCTGGGGCTGATCAGCAAGAATTGAATGAACTCTACAAAGTCATAGAGGAGAGAATCAAGTATCTGTCAGATACCATCGAGGACTTCCGGGATTTCTATGGTCCTTCGCAAAAGGTCCAGGATTTTGATCTGGATGAAGCCATCCAGGCATCGGTGCGATTCTTCGAAGGGCAGTTGCACAACAGGGGCATCGTTCTTACTGTGGACGGAGATTTAACCAGGGCTACTCTCCATGGTAATGCGAATCAGTTTCGCCAGGTACTGCTAAGTCTCATCAGCAATTCCATAGAGGCTGTATCTGCAAACACTAAAAGCGATAAATGGATTAGTTTTCGCAAAATGGCCACAGAACCAGATACAATTTCTCTGATCGTTGAAGACAACGGAGGTGGAATTCGAAGCGACGCCATAGCCAGGATATTTGAGCCTTATTTTACGACGAAAGGGCCTTCCGGAGGCACGGGCATGGGGCTCTATATTGCCAAACTAATCATTGAAAAGAGCTTTCATGGCACCATCGAGGCCGAAAATGGCAATGAAGGGGCCAGGTTCATATTGAGGATACCCGTTGGAAGCAAGACCTGAGAAAATAATACTTATTGTGGATGATGAGCGCGATGTTCTGCTCCTGTTTCAGATGCTGATGAAGCGAAAGGTCAGTGTATGTCATGTGGCCACCAATGGACAGGAAGCCCTGGAAGTTATACGCAAGGTGGGGCATCTGGACTGCGTTATTACCGATATCTCAATGCCAGACATGGATGGTTTTGAGTTAAAGGAAAAGCTGGATGAGTTGATTCCAGGCGTTCCTGTGATCGGAGTAACAGGCCATTCGGACGAAGACATTGTGGACAGGATGCGAAAGGCGGGTTTTCAGCACATTATTGGAAAGCCCGTGGATCGAGAGAAGCTACATGAGATCCTGGAAGTGGTATCTGGAGAGAGTTCTGCCCACTGAGCCACTTTGATCGATAATATCGTCTGTGTTCGTATCAGCCTACCGGTCATGCAAAAATCTCCAGGATGCTCCGTCGCTATTACTCTTCAGGTTCAGTTCTCTGCTTTCCCATCTTCTTCGCATTGAATTCCGCTGTGCCCCCGGGAGGAATCGTTAGCCATTGCCAGTCTCCCTTTTTAACGAACCTGCAAAGGTACACTATCTGGCCTACATGGTAGGATGTATGGGAGACGGACCGTTGGATCGCCAGCGGTACAGAATGAGGTTCGGAGCGAATGTATACCGTCTTCTGCATATCCTGATCACGCAGATTTTTCAATGTGTCCTGGAAGCAGTTCCATCCTCGGGCCCAGGTATTCATGATGGAGGCTCTATCTTCGCCGGGTAAAATCACAAACTCGTTATCTCGGTCTCGATTGTCCTTTTCTCCATCCGTCGTTAGAAAATCGGTCCAGCGAGAAATTAGATTTCCCCCAACATGCTTTACCGTGGCAGCGATAGATTGAGATCTGGGCCCCGGAGAATAGAAAAAATCAGAGTCATTGTCGATCTGGGACAGTGCTTTTTCGCACAACAGCCGACCCTGTGCCAGGGTTACCTGAGTGGCCTGAAGAAAGGATTCGTTCATTTTTCTGTCTCCCGAGCATTTCTCTCGCATGGGCTGCGGTGCCTGCGGAGGCCTTGCATCAATTTCGCGAATGTTATTCGCGACAAACATTATACCTGATGCATTAGAAAATGGCAAATCGCCAAACGTAAACCGATAATTTCGGTGCCAGAAAGGAATCCAGAATCATTTTCCCCCTTTCCTCTTTACAGCGAGCAGGGTTCCGCTATGATGCTCGACATCAAGAAATGGAGAAACTGTATGAAAGCGAAAAAGACAATGGCTATTCTAATTGTAGCGCTGATGGCGTTCTGGATACCGCACTGTGATCTGATCAATGGAGACGATGAAGATGATTCGGCGACTGCCTTGCTGCTACTGGCTCTGGCCAACCAGGCCACGATAAACGTTACAAACAATACTGGAAGTGCAGTTACTCTTTCTATATGGTCCACCGATTCAGGGGGAACTTCCTGCGTTTCTCAGGTTGCTGATCTTGGATCTCTCACTGCAAGCGGTGGGTCCGGATCTGCGCAGGTAGCGCCTGCATCCAATGGCTATCTTGTCAAAGTAGATGGCACATGTCAGTTCCCCACCGATCTAGGTAAGCAAGCTCAGACCTATTCCTGCACTGTAGATGCAGGACCTACCATTGTCTGCCCTTGAATCCCTTACCTGCTGCTCCGGGACAGTCCCTGTTCCGGAGTATTTTCTCAGAGAAATTTCTAATAGTATTCCCTTCGCCTGTTCTATCTGGCTTCAGGTTCGATTGAAGCCTCCAGCAAGACCCGAAACTCATCAAAAAAAATCTACCGGTGGGGAACCTGTTCCCTCTGACGGGGGTTATCTCTAATAGTTTCGGCTGCAAAAAGCCAGGCCGGAACCAGGAGAATTTGATGAACACACCTCTTAAGAAACTGGGCGCGTTTACTGCGCTGCTGATTTTTCTATCTGCAGGGGGACTCTCTGCAAAGCCGGACCGTTCCCGCATGGATCCAGAGAAGCGCCTGGAGCATATGAAGAAGAATCTGAATCTGAGCGATGAGCAAACAGAAAAGATTCGAAACATCATGGCCAAATATGATCCTAAACGAGAAGCCCTGCGAAACAAAATAGGACCCCTCTACAAAGAGCTGGTTGAACTGATGAGTCAGGACAATCCCAATAGAAGCGCTGTGAAGACAAAGATGGAACAGATCAGCGAAGTTAAGATTGAACTTCGTCTAATTATGCTGGATGGACGCACCGAGATGTTTCAGGTGCTAAACGAGGAACAAAAGGCGAAGTGGAAAGAGCAAATGAAGAAATTCGCAAAAAAGCGCGGTAATTGGAACCAGGATCGTGACTGAGTCGGAATTTCGAGCCGTTATTTCCAGCACGAAGAGAGCTGTGCTGGGCGCTATCCGGGCTCATCTGAGTCCGGATCTTGTGCATTCTGTGGATGACATTTCGCAGGAAGCCTATATGCGAATTTACCGGGCTCTCTCCAGCGGGAAAGGGCCCAATACCATAGATGAAAAGGCTCTTTCGAGCTGGGCCTATGTAATTGCGCGAAATGAATGCTTTCGGATGCAGGGACAGGAGAATCGTCGAAAAAGAAATCACGATGCGGCCAGTGATCTTCTGCTACTGCAACAATGGACCGAACCAGCCGGTGAAGAAGCACTGGCACTGGAAGAACTGGAAGAATTGATATCGCATCTGGAGGCGCCCTTCTCAGAGGCTCTGGGTATGCTCCTTCGCGGTTATACTCAGTTAGAGATCTCCCGGGAACTGGGAATTCCCGCTGGAACGGTGAAGTCCAGAATATCCAGAGGAAGGGAAAAGCTGCGCGCATTGCTGGTTGAAAGATCCCTGAAAGTAGGAAGTCCGGGAAGGCCATTCGATACGCACTTGAAGAAAGAGGGGAGGTAAGAGTTATGAATGAACTGGAAAAAGCAATTGAGCAAAGACTAAACGATGAAACCTGGGACCGTCGGATGGCGGCCACGGTGACAGGCAAATTCCGGATCCGAACAGAGGCCCGGCTGGCAAGTACAGCGGCAGCGGCATTGCTTTTTATATCTGTTACTCTGGGCATCTATTTCTGGCAACAGCCTGAATATACTAATTCCACCAATTCAGAGGAAGCTGTGCCATTTGTTTTTGCAGATGAGATTGTCCTGGAGGATGGAGATCTTGATCTAATGGCCAGCGGACTCATATTTGAATAGGTATTGACTTATGGGCTGCTGGACCCACCCACTGATCTATGGCCGATCCTACTATCAAGCAGCCCGAA
>JBHIXQ010000002.1:10523-19347 GCA_041984705.1 Leptonemataceae bacterium
CTGTGTTCCCTGTCATCTATGCATGGATGAAGCGCCGGAGCTAATGAGCTATGCCGATGGAGAAACCCATACATTTTTCTCAAAGCAACCTTCCACTGCAGAAGAGGAAAACCATGCCATGGAAGCTATGGAAGCCTGTCCCACAGAAGCTATTGGAAATGATGGCTAATTCCCTGAAACCTTCTCTAATTCCCGGTAACTGAATATTGATAACAGAAGCTTTACTGGCCCTCTGTTTCATCATGGTCCAACGGGCCCTGCAAGGAGACGCACGCAGGGTAACCTGAATTCGAAGCTTCCAACAAAAAAGGCCGGCAAATGCCGGCCTTTTGCAGGTATAGATCCTGAAAGCTAACTTCTAGTAATCGTCGTTATAGTTACGACGACCACCGCCTCGTTGGCCTCCACGACCTCCTCCTCCCGATCTTCCTCCACCGGAACGTTCAAACCTTGGCCTTTCTTCCTTTGGCTTGGCTTCGTTGATACGCAGCGCTCTACCATCAATTTCATGACCATTTAGCGCAGAAATGGCAGCCAGTGCCTGGCCTTCATCTGGCATCACTACAAATCCGAATCCTCTGGATCGGCCCGTTTCACGATCGATTAAAATCGTGGCTTTTTCCACATCTCCGTGCTCTGCGAAGAGAGCTTGAAGATCTTGATCTTTCAAACCGTACGGGAGGTTGCCCGCATAGATATTCATCATACTTAACCCAAACGAAATTTCCAGGACATGATTGGTGGGACAAAGGCGAAGAGCGATCGACCCAGGTCAGCCCGGGATGCAAGCTTTCTAGGCGAAGCTGGAAAACGGTCAACACTTAAATTTGATTTAAGAAAAAATTGGAATGGCCCCCGGAGGAGGGCCAGATCATTTCTTGGGTGAACGTTGCTTCATTATGTCGGAAAACTGGACCATATCTCTCTGGCTCTTGCCGGCAGCGATCATCGGAAATACCTTTTCATCCGCTGGAATCACTGCTTCTAGCAGGGCCGGGCCATCATCATGGAGCAGAAAATCCAGCCCCTGTTCCACCTCGGAAGGATGGCTGATTTGCATGGCCGGAATATGGTAGGCCTCCGCCAATTTTACAAAGTCCGGGTTGTACTGCCATTCGGACTCCGCAAATCGCTCCTCGTAGAAAAGCTCCTGCCATTGCCGAACCATGCCCAGGAAGTTATTGTTCAGAAGCAGGATTTTAACTCCCAGATTGTACTGGCGGATGGTGGCCAGCTCCTGGATACACATCTGATAGGAACCATCGCCGGTGACGCAAATTACTGTTTCATCGGGATGGGCAAACTTGGCACCGATGGCTGCGGGCAATCCATAGCCCATGGTGCCCAGGCCGCCGGAAGTAAGCCAGCGATTGGGCCTGTCAAAAAGGTAATATTGAGCAGCCCACATTTGATGTTGTCCCACGTCAGTGGATACAATGGCTTTGCCCTGGGATTTCTTGTAGAGGAGGCTCAGCACCCTTTGAGGTTTGATATGTTCCTGGCTTTCTTCATATTCCAGAGGAAACTTTTGTTTGTAGCCATCCAGATGGTTTACCCATTCTGCGCGATCCTTGCTTTCGATAAAGGGAAGCAGAGCACGCAGCACCTCTTTTAAATCACCATGGAGCATATGATCCACAGAAACCCGCTTATTGAACTCTGCAGAATCAATGTCAACATGGGCTCGAACTGCATCTGCTGCGAAATCCCCGGGAACTCCGGCCACGCGGTCATCAAACCTGGCACCCAGAGATAGAATATAATCACATTCCAGAATGGCTTTGTTGGCTGCCGCCGTGCCATGCATTCCGGGCATGCCTACGGATAGAATGTGGCTTCCAGGGAATGCACCCAGGCCCATAAGAGTACAGGTAACGGGACTCATCGCTTTTTCTGCGAGATCCAGAATCTCTTCTGAGGCTCCTGCATTGATGGCGCCGCCGCCTACATACAGAAGTGGTCTTTTGGCTTTGTTCAGTGCCTCTGCGAAAGCTTTGAAATCACCGGAAAGCTCTGGCTGGCTGGAAAAACGAGGGCTCAGTCCGCTTTCTCCCTGAAGGCGATCGGTGAGACCGGTCTGAACATCTTTGGGAAAATCCAGAAGTACAGGTCCGGGTCGACCTTTCGTAACCATGGTCCAGGCTTCTTCGAAAACATCTGCGATTTCATCCGAAGATTTGATCAATGCATTGTATTTTGTGATAGGAATGGAGATCCCGAACATGTCCGCTTCCTGGAATGCATCGGAACCAATGGCTGTTGTGGCTACCTGACCGGAGATTACGAATAGAGGGATGGAGTCCAGCTTGGCATCCGTCAGGCCTGTAACTACATTTGTAGCTCCAGGACCGGAGGTAACAATAACTACTCCAGGTCTTCCTGTGGAGCGGGCATAGCCTTCGGCCATGTGGATGGCTCCCTGCTCATGTCGCACCAGGATATGTCGAATTTTTGAATGATACAGCTCGTCGTAGAAAGGAAGGATGGCTCCACCGGGATAGCCAAAGACCAGATCCACACCTCTGGACTCCAGAAGCTCTACTAGTAGCCTGGCACCTGTCTTGCTCATTATCTTCCTCCGAGGCACGGACTTCTCCTTATGCCTTTCTGGACAAAGAAATGAAAGTCAGGATAGACTGCAAAAAAAAACTCTGTCAGAGGGGCGCTTTTTCAAGGAAACTGAATGGAAATCAAGGATCTAAAGCAATTCTATCAGCAGCTTTCGAAGCTGGATCCACAGAGCCCTCCCATCGTCCTGGTGTCCGGTTCCGACGAATCATTGTTCGATACAGTACTGGAAAAGCTGGAAAGCAAAATGGCTCCCCTGGAAGCTGTAGTAACTTTATTCAGCGGAGAGCCCGGGGATGGGGAGCGCTTTCTGGAAGAGGTATTCAATATTCCTTTATTCAGTCCGTATCGAATGATTGTGTTTCGCCATGCAGATCAGGTTCTGCCAGCCCTATTGAGCAAGGAATCCAAACGAGATGCCTATCAAACGGATTTATCTGCGCGTCCGGATGCTACTCTGGTGGTGCTACAATATGAAGGTAGCCCGAACAAAGGATTCCTGAAATCCCTGGGGGCGAATTTGCTTCATTATGTCTCCCGGGATATTTTCGCAGAGAAGCTGGAACAGACCATTGAGCAGATGGCTCACTCTGTAGGCCTGATTCTATCGGACGAAGCATTACACGAAATCAAGGAAAGAACCCCGCCTCGCACAGGAGCTCTTCAAAGTGCATTGCAGCGATTGAAGGATTTGCTACCTGCCGAGAAAAGAAAATCCGTTTCTCTGGACGATGTAAGAGATGTACTATTTCCTCGCGTGGGCTGGAATCTGTTTCGTCTGGTGGATAGCCTGTTTTCGGGGGATGTGTCTGCCTACCGGGCGGAGCTCCAGAGCTACAATGCATCTACCGATTCCTTTCTTTCGCTGCTTTCCCAGATTCTACGTCGCGTGAATGAGTTGCGGCATTACAGACTGGGTGCCTCTATGAGTATGAAGCCCTCGGAGATGGCAGGTTTTCTGGGAATTCAGGGCCGGCATGAATTTGTGCAAAAGAAAATACTGCAGCAGAGGGATATGGAAAAGAACCGATTCAGTACAGATAGATTGGAACGAATCTATGATTTCCTGGTAGAGGCAGGGGAGGCATTCCGAACGAACGTAAGACCGGAGCATCATAAATCCTATTTTGACTTTCAGGCCATGGAGATTTTCTTCGGTCAGGAGTCCAGACGTCGATAAACTATGTCCATTCATATACTATCCACAGGTACCGAGCTAGCGTCCGGTCGTTCCCGGGATGGCAATGGTCCATTCCTGTGCGAATTTTTCTCCGACTCCGGCCATGCGGTGAGTAGCATGACCATCCTTCCGGACGATCCGGATTCTCTACTGGCTTTCCTTCAAAGGCTGGATCTCCAGACGCAGGCCGGAAGCACCACACTTGTGGTCATGACCGGTGGCCTTGGACCTACGGAAGACGATCACACTGTAGATATGCTGGCACGGTTCAGCGGAGACTCTGTGGTAGAGGATCCAGGCGCGCTGCGCCGATTGCAATGGGTGGCCAGGAAAAGTAGCCGGGTAAAGCTGGAATCAGCCAGACGGCAGGTTCGAGTCCTGGAAGGTCAAACGGTAGTGGAGAATCGGCGAGGGCTGGCACCGGGGATCCTGCTGGAAAAGACAGCTGAATCTGGCGGAACCATGCTGGTGCTTGCTCTTCCTGGAGTGCCCTCTGAGATGCATCCAATGTTTGAGTCGGTGAGTGCCAATCTTCTGGAGCGACTACCGGCCAGAGCCCTGGAACGAAGAGTGCTCTATGTTTATGGGGAAGGGGAATCTTCCTTTCAGGCAAAGGTTATTGAGTCTATTCGCGATGATCTGTCCCCGGACTTCCAATGGGGGATCACCTCCGGTCGCGGTCACATCCGAGTCTTTCTGGAATCTCCCCAGAAGCGAGAGATTGCGCTCATCGAAGATTCTGTTTCCAGGTACTATTCCGGCCGATTCTTCGAAAAGCCTGTAGAGGAATTGTTGCATCATCATTTCCTGGAGAAGAATTACTGGCTGGCTACTGCGGAGTCCTGTACCGGCGGTCTTGTTGGTAAATTACTCACCGATCGAGCAGGAAGCTCTGGATTCTATTACGGCGGGGCTGTAGTTTACTCCAACGATGCAAAGGTGAAGGTCCTGGGGGTTTCCAGAGAAATCCTGGATAAATCCGGAGCAGTGAGCGAACCATGTGCCAGAGCCATGGCCTCGGAGCTTCGTCAAAGAACCGGAGTTGATTATGCACTATCCATAACCGGTATTGCAGGTCCCGGCGGCGGTACTGAAGAAAAACCAGTGGGCACGGTCTTTGTAGGTCTTGCAGGCCCATCCGGTTCGGAAGTACACCCGCTTTTCTTTCCTCTGGATCGTGAGCGAGTCAGGGATTATACAGCCATTATGTCTCTGTATCTTCTATATGATTTTGTTCTTCGAAACGAAGATTCTGTCCAATCCAGTGAGGATTCCTGAATTTCTCTGGATGTTGCATTTTCCACCGGCTGCTACTTATTAAAAAATACAAAATATTGTGCACTGCCCATTATTGCCCCATTCCGTCGGACGCTGCAAGAAGGAATATTACTTCTGCGGGAAAGCTGATTTACAAATAGGATGGGCTCAGACAGACTGAGCGTATGGCATTAAAGTGGATTGATCTGTTTGATGGCTTGATGAAGGAAGCGATACCGTTTGAGGAGAACGGCTACATTATTAAAGCAACCTTTGATCAGGAAGCAAGTAACTATGCCGTGATTGAACTTATTGCGTTCAAGAATGTAAAGAACGTAGCTATCAGCGACTCTGGAGTAACGTTTTATTCCGATGGTTATAAGGTGTATTTGGCCTATGAGCCAGTAACCTATCGATTCCGATATCAAGAACCCTATCTGAGAGATGGTATTTATCATTTCCCGGCGCGATTCAATGAAATCGAAACCATCGAAATGCCCAAGCACGATAAGATCTTTATTTCAAAGAAGCCCTACATGAGTCAGGGATCTTTCAATGTGGATCGACCCGGTGCCGGAGATCTAACCTACTACATCTATAACAATCAACGAGTAGAAGAACACATCTTTCAATTTATCAACTCCATTCTTACCGACGATCTTCGCATCACAAAGTCAGTGATGCCAGAAGTGAATAAGTACATCAAACAGAATCTGGAATTCTTTTATCAGGCCGAAAGGCCCCACGAAGATTGATTGTTACATCTTTGCGGCCAGCGACGAGCTGCTTTTTACCGAGCAGCAGTCGCAGGGCATGCCTGTGCTTGATGAGAGACCGCGCGATACTTACTGCGCGATACTGGCCATTCCATTCGCCGGAGGCTGGGTTTTCCAGCGCCTGTGTACCCAGAAGTATTGCTCCGGGCAGTTTCGAATCTGCTTTTCCAGGGCTTTGACCCAGATCTCGGTATAGTGACGGATGGCCGTTTCTCTATCTGGAAAGCCTTTAAAATCCACCACTCCCAGATCTTCAATGGTAACATGCACTTTGCCATCCTTTCCGTGAACGGCGCTGTACATTAAAATGCTGGAGCCGGTCAGGCCAGCCATCAAGGCAGGGCCTCGAAATGTGGATGCCGGCCGGCCGAAGAAATCCACAAATATTCCCGATTGCCCGGCATTTTGATCGGAGACAAATCCCACTCGACCGCCTTTTCTGAGGTAGCGAATAGCTTTTTGGCTTTCCTCTACTTCAAATAGCTCGATTCCGCTAGATTCCCGGACTTTCTTGTACCATCGATCTACGAACGGATTGCTTAGCTTCTTATAGATCCCTCCACCCTTTAGAATCCGACCTGTATACTGTACCAAAAGCTCCCAGGTACCTAAATGACCACAGTTACAGATAATTCCATTTCCTCGTTCCAGGGCATTTTGCTCCTGCTGTCTGGAATCGCCCTCGTATACCATATACTTGTCATAGAATGCTCGTGTCATCCGCGGGCCGTAAAAGGAATCTGCGATCAAATGGCCCAGGTGAAACCAGGTCTTTTTGGTGGTTGCAGCTACCCAGTTTTCATCCTTTTCGGGAAAGGATTGGCGAATATTGTCCGCTGCGATTCTGCGATATTTTCCGCTAATGGGGTACAGGAATCCTGCCAGGAATTTACCGTATGCCAGGCACCATCGATAGGGAAGCAGCTTGAATGGAATAGAAAACCAGAGAATCAGCAGATAAACAATGAAGTACCCGAACATGACAGAGCAGAATCCTGAATAGGCCCCTGTCTGAAAGCGAAAAACACAGACGATTAACCAGGTCAAAGCCCGGACGTTGCTTCATAGACGTTGCATTTTCAGCCCGTTGGCGCAAGGCCCCTCTATGTGCCCGGGTGCCAGTATGCTATCGATGCGCAGTTATCAGAAGTTTTCCACTATGGGTTCTTTGCCTTGAATCGTTCTACCAGATAGTCCAGAGCCTGGATTTCAGCATCTCGGGCCCATTGATTCCTGGAAGCATTGAAGTTATGATCCCCTCGGGGGACCAGGACAAGTTTTGTGAATTGAATTCCATATTGTCTGGCTTTCCAGTAAAAGCTAATGCTCTGGGTGGCCGGTACCAGACGATCCTGCTGTCCATGAATCAGTAGCATGGGTGGGGCATTTCTATGCAGCTTTGCGCCGGGGGAGATCTCCTGGAACTTTTCATTCATAAAGGCCCTTTTCTTCACCAGGTTCGTTTGATGACTTTCTGGAGCCTCGGGAAGGTATCGTTCAAGGATGGTCTTAATTCCCGGGGAGCCTACCTGATACAGCTCCCCGGGCTCCATGGGAGCATAGAAGGATACTACCGCCACCGGAGGATAATCCTGGGAGCGACCGGGGCTATCTGAACCGGCATCCGCATCGGCGGAGTCGGGCCTGTTGTCCTTTCTGGTAAGTTCCAGTCCGGTCATTACAGCAATGTGTCTGCCGGAGGAAAAACCCATAATGGCGATCTTCTGAGGTGGAATATTGAAGTCGGAGGCATGGGTCTGTAGGTAGCGAAAAGCCTGGATGCTATCTTCAATGGGGGCCATCCCTCTGTAGGCTGGCGAAACCCGATGCTCTATGGAGAAGGCTTTGATTCCCCGATCGTTTAAAGCATCGATCCAATCTTGAAACAGAGGCATATCCGGACCTTTGATGGACCATCCGCCTCCATGAATGAAAATAATGGCTCCCAGCGGATCTTCACCGCCGGTGGGATAGGATAGCATGGTGAGTTCTTCCGGATCTTCCGAGTAAACAATCTCTTTCGTGCCGTCCGGTCGGAAATATAGACTCCTGTGCACCAGGTCCTGTCTGAGGTTGGCATTCAACGAGCAGCTGAGTAGGCTGAGCAAAAGGATCATAATTCCAGGCAGGCTACGCGCCGTCGCTTTGATCATAATTCTACCTTTCCTGGAACCATATTTCATGCCCAACTCCCGGTTCATCTGGCCAAGTGGCACAGAGCAAGATTACCAGAGCACCAGATGCCGGACTGGATCAGTAAATACCCAGCATCATCTGCGCCTCTTCTGAGGCCATTTCTCTTGGATTCCACGGAGGTGAAAAGACAATCTCCACTTCGGCATCTTCTATACCTTCCACCCGAAGGCAGGCTCCATGGACCGCGGTTTGAATCTGGGGCCCTACAGGACAGCCCATAGAAGTAAGAGTCATTGTTACCAGGGCTTTATCACCATCCAGCTGCACATCGTACACCAGGCCCAGCTCGGTAATGGCTATTCCAATCTCTGGATCCGCAACTGTGCCAATTTCTTTCCAGATCTGGTCTATGGTCTCGGTCTGACTACCGGGAGCGGACTGCCCAGAAGCTTCCGTGGCGCCGGATGCAGGTGCGGACTCCGGTGCAGAGGGCTCGGCCGAGGCATCGATTTGTGGATTTTGGGTTTCGTCTGACATTGTATGGTTAGTATAGCGGCTGCTTCTTGCACGGTCAACACCGAGGTAGTTTTCCACGTACCATGATTCTGGTCCGGAATCCATAAGGCCAGAGAGCTGTAGCCTGGCATCTGTAGGAGTGCAGCTCAGGAAGTTGGACTCAAAGCAAGTAACCTGAAAGCATTTTTCCGACCAAAGGGACGGGCGGCCAGGGGGCGGCTACGGTGCTTCGCCCGCCAGAATCATCGCCGATTACTGATTACTCTCTGGTAAGTAGCGCTACATGGGACTTTCGATCCACAAGACCATTCATATTGCTTTCCACCGTTTCGCTATGATCCTGAAAATCCGCCAGCCTCAGTCCGGTGTTTTCGAGAACTTCCAGCAGATC
>JBHIXQ010000003.1:0-9418 GCA_041984705.1 Leptonemataceae bacterium
GGTATACTTTGTATTCTACATCGCAAGAGAGGTATTCCGAAAGAATGTGGATGCCTACTGGCTTCTGGCAGGTTTCATCTTTCTTTGTTCGGCCGCCACTCATGATATACTGGCAGCCCGGGGCATTGTAAACACGCCTCACATGGGACGGTATGCCTTCGTTATATTCATCCTGGGAATTGCAGGTGTTCTGGCAAATCGATTTGTAAGGGTACACAATCAGGTAGAGGAGCTGAATCAAAATCTGGAAAAGAAGGTAGAGAAACGCACGGAAGAATTGCAAAAATCGCTACAGGAAATTCAGACTCTGAAAGTTCAACAGGATGGGGACTACTATCTGACTTCTCTGCTGATCAAACCTCTGGGCGGCAACTTCGTAGAAAGCAAACAGGTGGATATAGATATCCTTGTTCGTCAAAAAAAGCAATTTCATTTTCGCAGATGGGAAGCAGAGATCGGCGGGGATCTTATCGCATCCCATTCCATCGAACTCCAGGGAAAAAGATATGCCGCTTTTGTAAATGGAGATGCCATGGGAAAATCCATACAGGGTGCAGGCGGCGCACTTGTTCTGGGCGTGGTATTCAAAGCCATTATCTCGAGAACCCAGCAATCCGCTGAGATGCAGAGAATGAGTCCTGAGAAATGGCTCCGAATTTGCTTCGAGGAATTGCAGAACGTTTTTGTTTCTTTTGATGGAACCATGATGATTTCTGCGGTGCTGGGCCTGGTGGACGAATCCACCGGTCTTCTGTATTTCATAAATGCGGAGCACCCCTGGACTGTACTCTATCGCAACGAAAAAGCGTCCTTTCTGGAAGATGGCCTTCAGCTGAGAAAAATCGGAATCGATGCCCTGGCCGGCGGATTGGAGGTGCAGCTATTTTCCATGCAGCAAGACGATATAATCTTTATTGGCTCCGATGGCCGCGATGATATTCAGCTGGGCATCGATGAGGCCGGCTACCGAATCATTAACGAAGATGAAAGTCAGTTTCTTCGCAGGGTGGAGGAAGGTAGAGGTCAGCTGGATCTAATCGAGGAGAAAATCCTGGCTACAGGAAAACTCACCGATGACTTCACTTTGATTCGCATCGCATATAGAGAAGATGGTCCTCTGGAAGAGGATCCGGATCCGGGGCTCATCAACAGCTGGACCGGTATCAAACAGACGCTTTCCGAAACAGCCAGCCAGGAACATATTCGCGAACTGGCACAATTGCTGAACCACATTTCCGGACTGAGACCATTCGCAAGTCAGAAAGATGTACTTCGAGAAATGGGGCAGTTCGCCAGCCGATGGAAGGATCATACCCTGGCAGCCAGAGTCTATGAACAGTTGCTGGATAGATTTCCCGAGGACACCGATAGCCTCTTTAGATTGTCCTATCAGCTCAAACTGGCTGGAGAATTCCGCAGAGCAGCGGATGTGGGCGAGCAGGTTCGGCTGCGCAACAGGAGCCAGATCAAGAATCTGGTGAACCTGTCTGACTGTCACAGACTGGCATCAAATCAGGACAGGGCCATCAAGATACTGAAAGAAGTTCTGGCCATTGATCCGGAAAACGAAAATGCCAGATTGCTTCAGGAAAAGCTTGGACTGGCACTTACTGCAGGCTGAATCAATGGCCGGTCTCTGGCTGCTCGAAACATTCCATGAGGTTTCGGAAAGCCAGCCCATTAGTCCTCACCTGCGAAGCCTCGCTCTGTAAGATACAGGAGTCAGGAAATCCAGAGTTAGCAATTCCCGAGTTTTAAATTTCGGACCTCGCTAAGTGCAGAGCCAGGAAGATCTCTAACTCGAATGAGCCTGCCTGATTTACAATTCAGTTCATAACCTCGGATATCAAGGTATCATCGTATTTGGATCCTTTATACACAGACAATATCTCGATGGCGATAAAGCCTCCCCTGGTTTCCGATACTTTATGTGCCGGTAATTGAATGGTTTGCCAGGCATTTCTGTCCTGCAGCTTGAATTCCTTTTTGGTCAATACCTTCCAGTCACTGTAGAGAAGACCCATCTGGGTTGCATCGCTTCTGGACGGACTGATGGCATAGACCCGTATCCTTTCAGGTCGATTGTTCGCTTGAAAGAGTGCATCGCTTAGGGCAAAGCCGGGACGAATCTTGATTGGCTTTGCAGAATCCTCCAGCTTGACAATCAGCACTTCCCCGATTCCTGGACCTTTTACACCTTCAGCCCAGGCGGTTTCCTGGTTCTTATCGAAAGCGCGAAAGGCAGCAAACATGCAGGTCCAGTCATGGATGTCCATATCGCCATCCAGCTCTACATCGTAATCCGGCATCCGGGCCGGGGGCTTCCCTTCCGCTTTCAGAAAGGAAGTGGACCAATTCTGTGCATCCCCGGTAATTCCCAGGTGCAATGTCATACCGGATCGCTGGCCATCCTTGAGAAGTGCTCGGATTTCGGAATTTCCTTCCTGGCAGGCACTACCTTCATAGGCCTGGGCCGAGGCCGCAACGGGACTGAATAAAACTGCAAGAAGCAAGGTCTGACTAAAACGATTCTTCCAGAATCTGGCGGTCAATCCGCGAATGCCATACAATCCCGCAGAAAAATCAAGTTCCAGGACAAACCTGATCCAGCTCCGGACGATCCCGCCCGTCCGCCTGGCCGAAGTATTTCTGTCGGTAATTGAATGTGCTTTAATGAAAGGGCCAATCATACCAGGATAGACGAGTTCCCGGGCATCCGGTGCAATCATTTTTCATTGAGTTTGCAGAGCCAATTTGCCTGATGAACCGGTGAAAAGTGCACTGGACTGGACCTACTGTAAATATGCCAATCGAAGCCCTTTCTTTCCCGAAGGCTGGGGCGATCCGGAACTGCTACGGTATCTACTCAAACGGGATGTTTCAGTTACAAAAGGACGTAAAGTGAAGCCCATACGTGTACAGCGGGGCCCGGCACGCAAGATTCCCTATGGAAAGCTTTCTGAAGGATCTTTCGAGAGTCCCTACGAATTTCGCTGGAAACGGAAAGAGAATCTTCCGGATTTCGCAAAGCAGGCCCGCTTCCTCCTACTGGAACCGGAGCAGGAAACCAGATCGCTGGTTATCCATTTTGCAGCCACCGGCGATGAGGGTTACAGTCGACGAAAGCGAATCGCAACGCCTCTGCTCAAGGAAGGCCTGGCGCAACTAATACTGGAGAACCCTTATTACGGTAGCAGAAGAAATCCGGAGCAAAAAAAAGCTGTTCTACCAACGGTTTTGAGTCTGATGCGAATGTCCAGAGCCGCCCAGGATGAAGGCATCGCTCTGGCCCGCCATTTTCGCAAGCAGGGCTACGATAAAATCATGATGACCGGTATTAGCATGGGAGGCTACGTTGCTGCCGCTGCAGGAAGAGAGATTAACTTTCCCGTAAAGATTTGCTGCCTGGTACCTTCGCACAGCGCTGCCCCGGTATATACGGAAGGCGCTCTCAGGGGAGCCTGCGATTGGCCCACTCTGTATCGAACCAATCCACTCAAGGATGAACATCCTCTACTGGTAATGCGAAGGCTGTTTACGATTTCGGACATGCACCGACATGCACCTAGAAGGAAACGGTTTGATGCCAGCGTAATTGGCGGTCGTAGTGATGCCTACATACCGGAATATTCAGTGGAAATTGTCCACGATGCTCTGCCCGGATCCAGTCTAGAATGGATTCGCACCGGACATGTTGGGGCCTTTCTGTTAGGCACAGGTCTTTACAGACGCAGGATAAGGGAGCTAATGGAGCGCTAAAACCGGAATTCTATACTCAGGGCACTGCGATGCGTTCGATCTGACTTCTATCCAGAGTCATGCGCTTCGTTTCCCTCTCGGCTTCCTCGGAAGAAATGCCGAATTGAACCTGTGCTATGTCTGCTTTGGAAATCGTTTTTGTGGGCGACCCACCTTCAGGTTTCTTCAGGCGAATGGTCATACTGGTTCGATTCTGATCCACCACTCTACCATCCAGAACCTCGCCATTCTTGAGCCGAACTCGATCCACAGTGGTGGATGCCTCTTCGCCGTCCGCGCCGGAAAGCAGACTCGGGCTGAACCTCCACCTGAATCGTGTCTTCCTGGATTTCCACAAGGCGGCCTTGATGGGAAACTCCATCCTTCATAATGAAGATTGGCTGCAATTTATTGGGCCTTGAAGTGCCCTGATCCTTCAGATGCTGAGCAATGGTATCGTCCAGTTGCTTCTGAATCTGCTCAGGAGTGCGAATTACAACTTCCTGATCGCATTCCAGTAGCACTACCGTATGGCGGGTAACCGTAGTAAAGAATCCCAGAGCTCCATTGACCACCCAGTCAAGCCACTGGTCTTCCATGGTGTAATTATAGGTGCGGCTGGCCTGAAACTGGTAGCCGCTAAAATCAGCATCCCACAGTCGGTACATATCCCAAACCGCCTGCCATTGACCGTCCTCGGCCACAACCTTGCAACTGGCGCTCTCCGAGCCAATGGCCACAGGAGCCTGGGCTCGATGGATGATAGATCGAGATGTGCAACTGGATGCCAGAAAAAGGATTACAGCACTTAAGACCGGGACCAGATTTTTTAAAGATGACCGATTCATGGGAAATTTCCTGGGCAATACTTGCATGTGTGTTCGCAGTGCGAATTCAAAAAGAATGGAGTGATCGTTCTAAAACCAGGAATATAGTCAAGTAAATGCCTGCATGAGCGGATTATCGGAGTTCGCCTATTTCAGCTCATATTCCAGGGTTTCGCGAAAATCCACGCCCTGCATCCCATATCTGAATCGAACCGGAAGAAGATTCAACCCGCAACTGGTCGCTTTTCTCAGGCATTCTGCGAAAACTGCATCGATTTCTGATGCCGGCCGGAATTTCTTTCCTTCTGGCCTGGAAAGTGCGAAAATCACAGCACAGGCATATCCCTGCTTTGCAAGTTTTCCCAGGCTCTGAATGTGTTTGGCGCCCCTCTCCGATACCGCATCCGGAAATTGAATCCAATCTCCTTCCAGCTGGGTAACGTTCTTCACCTCCAGAAGCCAGCCCTGCCAGTATAGATCCGGTCGAAAATCCAGATTCTTTAAACCGGGCTCAGAAAGGGCCCCATCAAAGGACTTTTTTAGTCGATTTTGGGCTGCATTCCCAAGTAATGAAGCGGCATCCTTTCTTCCCATGGCCCGGGCAGAATCCAGCCGAATAGCCCCCTTCCGCAAGGCCGCCATCACTATTCCGTTGGTACGCATGGTATTTACACCGATCCAGCCTCGGCCAGAATGCAGCAGTTCCAGAGTGGCGGGTAGTTTGGCCCCAGTTTTCTTGATCTGTTCGGCGGATTTCCAGGAGATGACGGCCCGGGCTCCTTCCTTCAGGCAGCTTTTCATGGAGCCGGTATTGGGATTATGGACGGTGACACTGTCCCCGTTCTGCCGCTTTACATCCACCAGGAAGCGTTTGTAGCGCCGCAGGAAAGTCACTTCCTCCAGCGCCTGACCGGGCACCAATTCTTTCAAAATTTTCATTCGCAGTCCAGAAAGGCCAAAAAATCGTGGCCATAGATGAAGGGGAGACGTTTTCCTCTCCATAAGGAAAAATGATTCCCATCATTCCGATCAAGATAGCAGGAACCCGATCTGCGGTTCCCCATCGTTCGTGAATCAGGAAAGAATCGTCTAAAAAAACCAGAAACAGTCAGATCGAAGGAAGTCCCATGTCCACCCTACAGTCGGAAACTAAAACCAGTCGTGTTACTACAGCCATTGTTCGATTTGCCGGAGATTCCGGCGACGGAATGCAGCTGGCCGGCATGCAATTTACCAAAGCTACCGGTATTGCCGGAAATGACCTTATGACCTTCCCGGATTTTCCGGCGGAGATTCGTGCTCCGCAGGGCACTATTCCCGGAGTGTCCGGATTTCAGATTCACTTTGGAAGCGACCATGTTCATACACCGGGTGACCGAGTGGATGTGCTGGTGGCCATGAATCCGGCAGCGCTCAAAGCGAATCTCAAGGATCTACGTCATGGAGGAACGTTAATTGTTAACACCATCGCCTTCGATGAGCGATCCCTGGCCAAAGTTCAATATGAGAGCAATCCCCTGGAGGATGCTCAGTTAAAAAGCGATTACAATGTAGTGGAGGCGCCCATCAGCGATCTGAACAAGACGGCGCTGGAAGACCTGAAGCTAACAGCCAAAGAGGTGGATCGATCCAAGAACTTCTTTGCACTGGGAATTACCTTCTGGCTCTTTCAAAGGGATATGCAGCCCACCATGGACTGGATTGCAGGCAAGTTTCGCAACCATCCCAAGATTAAAGAGGCAAATGAACGAGTACTGAAAGCTGGTTACAACTTCGCAGAAACCTGCGAACTGTTTCATAATCGATACGAAATTACCAGAGCCGAGTTCGAGCCTGGAATGTACAGAAACATTACCGGTAATACAGCCATGGCTGTGGGCCTGGCAGCCGCCGCCCATCTTTCTGAACTCCCCATGCTCTATGCTGGATATCCCATTACTCCAGCATCCGACATCTTGCACGAGCTTTCCAGATATAAGAACTTTGGAGTTAAAACGTTTCAGGCAGAGGATGAAATCGCAGCCGTCTGTGCTGCTATTGGCGCTTCCTATGGAGGAACCATTGGAGTAACGGCCTCCTCGGGTCCTGGCATAGCGCTGAAGTCGGAGGCAATCAACCTGGCTGTTATGACGGAGCTGCCCCTGGTGATTATTGATGTGCAGCGAGCCGGTCCATCCACAGGTATGCCCACGAAAACCGAACAGGCAGATCTACTCCAGGTAATGTACGGTCGAAATGGAGAAAGCCCTGTAGCCATTCTGGCCCCTTCCAGACCATCGGATTGTTTCGATGTCGCAATAGAAGCGGTTCGCCTGGCGCTGCTCTATATGACTCCAGTGTTTATTCTCAGCGATGGATACCTGGCCAATGGATCCGAACCCTGGAAACTTCCGCATGTGGATGATTTACCTACCATCAAGAAGCATTTTGTACCTGAGAATGCAGATCCGGCTACATTCCATGCCTACGATAGAGATCCAGAAACACTGTCCCGTTACTGGCCCATTCCCGGCCGACCAGGTTTCGAACACCGGATTGGAGGAATCGAAAAGGATTCCATTACCGGTAACATCAGCTATGATCCAGATAACCACCATCGC
Source organism: Leptonemataceae bacterium (assembly GCA_041984705.1). Classification (GTDB taxonomy): domain Bacteria; phylum Spirochaetota; class Leptospiria; order Leptospirales; family Leptonemataceae; genus UBA3465. Next base: position 7,166 of record JBHIXQ010000003.1, read on the forward strand.
ATGGTGGAAATCCGTCATAAAAGAATCCAGGGAATCGCACAAAGCATTCCAGATCAAGAAGTGTACGGAGATGAATCCGGCGATGTGTTGATGCTGGGCTGGGGCTCTACCTTTGGCTCCATTCGCACTGCTGTAGAGCATATGCGCGACAAAGGTTACTCGGTATCCCATGCGCATCTGCGATATGTTAATCCGGTTCCAGGAAACCTGGAATCCATTTTACGAAGATTCAAGAAAGTCATTATGCCAGAGATCAACACCGGACAGCTGGCCATGATTCTACGTTCAAAATTCTTGCTGGATATAGAGCCATTTAGTAAGGTAAGAGGAAGGCCAATTAGCGTAGCTGACCTCGAAGACAAAATAGAAAGCACCATTCAGGAGCTGAGCCAAGGAGAGGCATCGTGAGTAATCCCACTACATTAACAAAGAAAGATTTTGCATCCGATCAGGAAGTACGCTGGTGCCCGGGTTGCGGTGACTACGCCATCCTTTCTGCTATTCAGAAAACCATGCCCGAGCTGGGCCTACCGAAGGAAGATATTGTCTTCATTTCTGGAATCGGCTGCTCCTCTCGATTTCCCTACTACATGAATACCTACGGTTTTCATACCATTCATGGACGGGCGCCGGCCATTGCCAGCGGCCTCAAACTTATGCGGCCAGAACTCAGCGTCTGGATGATTACCGGGGATGGGGACGCTCTTTCCATTGGAGGAAATCATCTAATCCACATTCTGCGTCGTAACCTGGACATTAACATTCTACTGTTCAATAATCAGATCTATGGTCTGACCAAGGGGCAGTATTCCCCTACCAGCAAGGAAGGAACCGTGGCCAAATCCACTCCAGAGGGGTCTCTGGATCATCCCTTTTCGGCCCTTTCACTGGCCATCGGCGCAGGGGCCACATTTGCGGCCAGAGTTCATGACAAAGACATGAAGATGATGACCGATGTCTTCAAGGCTGCCTACGAGCATAAAGGGACTTCCTTTGTTGAAATCTATCAGAACTGTGTAATCTTCAACGATGGCGTTTTTGATGAATCCGTGTCCAAGGATACCCGGGACGAACATACCATCTACCTTCAGGACAAACAGCCAATGCTTTTTGGTAAGGAGCAGGACAAGGGTCTGCTACTGGAAGGTTACCAGGCAAGGGTCGTGCCTTCCGAAGATGCCACGGACGCTGTTACCATTCACGATTCCAGCCGGGAAGACCCTTCTTTCGCTTTCGCTCTGGCTCAGCTGGATCGACCGCATTTCCCGGTACCCATGGGAATCCTCAGACAGGTAGAAAGACCTGTGTATGAAGAGCTGGTTCAGCACCAGGTTGATTCCGTGGTACAGAAAAAAGGCAAGGGCGACCTGGAAGCTCTAATTCACTCCGGCGATACCTGGGTGATCAAAAACTAACCTTAGTGCCTTCTCGGGGGTCCCCTGCGGCCCCCTTTTCGTAATTTTTTTTAGCAAGAAGGCCCCTATTCAGATTTTTTACTATGCAAGCAAAAGTTGCTTGCTTACTTGCACTGAAATTCGCGCATGCGAAACTCCATTTGGAGGGAGGTGAAATGGAAGATCCGCTCGGTGAACACTACATCATTGAACTGTACGAGTGCAGTCACGAAGTACTGGATAACCTCGAACAGGTTCAAACAACCCTGCTGGATGCAGCAGATATTTCGGGAGCCACGATCATAGATCAGAGGTTCCACAAGTTCAGTCCACAGGGAGTATCAGGAGTGGTGGTTATCGCCGAATCCCACCTGAGCATCCACACCTGGCCAGAGCTCGGTTATGCCGCTCTGGATCTATTTACTTGCAGCAAGGATATGGACATCCAGAAGGCTCTGGATCTGCTGAAGCAGGTCTTCAAGCCCGGAGACATGGTCGTTGAATACATTCAACGAGGTCTAATGGATCCTACCTACCGCAAGAATCAAAGACTTCACCAGTACAGACAGGCCCATCTTGCGGCCGGTCGACAGTAAGGAGGACAGGCATGCTTGTAGCTACTAAACGAATACAATCCCATCTGTCCGATGCAGCAGAAATGCGGCAATCGCCGGTTTCTGGAAGTGGTGTGTTTGCTACCCGGAACATCAAGAAGGATGAACTGGTAGCGTTGTGGGGTGGTACCATTTACCGTGAGGATCAACTGGAATCACTTCCTTCCGAGCTTCGTCATTATCTACTTCAGGTGGACGAATCGCTCTACATCGGCCCGGCAGACCTGGAAAACGTCGATGATTCA
>JBHIXQ010000003.1:9428-18723 GCA_041984705.1 Leptonemataceae bacterium
CCTGGTTGCAATGCGAGACATTGAAGCAGGGGAAGAGCTGACGTTCGATTATGCCATGGCCGAAACCTACGATCAGGAATTCTACTGCGGATGCGGCTCAAGCCTTTGCCGTGGTAATATTCGAGGATCGGATCCGTATTTGCCTCAGTTGCAGAAACGATACCAGGGATATTTCAGCTCATGGCTGGAAAAAAAACTGGATGTAAAGCCCGAGGATCTGGCCGGAAGCCTTCAATTCGAAGAAACCGGCGCCTGGGGTCTGGTTACAGCCCTGGATCTGCATGATTGCGATGGGGATGTGATTCGCAGCCGCGAAAAGATCTACGAATTTACTGTAGAACTATGCGAGCGAATCAAAGTTAAGCGATTTGGTGAGCCCACCATCGTTCATTTCGGCGAAGATGAACGAGTGGCCGGGTATTCCCTGGTTCAGCTAATTGAAACCTCACTGGTAAGCGGTCACTTTGCTAATGCAACCAACCGCGTTTACCTGGATGTATTTAGCTGCGCCTGATACAATCCCACAGAGATCGTTAAGTTCGCAGCGGACTTCTTCGGAGCCCGGGACTATAACGTAAATATCTATCTGCGGCACTAAAAACTGCAGTAGGGCATTGGCCCGACCAACGAAAAGGCTCTTCGGGGCCTTTTTTTTATTCTCTTGAATGGGCGATTCTCATGACCAGGCCCCGGCTACAGGCCAGCGCATTGGACTTCCGGGCCTTCCCGTAAAGCGATCCAGGATGCAATGATATCGTCTCGACCATTCACCTGAGTTCCGTGGATTCGATATTAATTCGAATTGGCAGTCCAGAGGCCGTCAGTAAAGCCTGAGCGGCAGCTAATTCTTCCTGTTACACAGATCCTGGATTACTTGCGAATATAGGCATTTTCAATGCCCCTGCCTGCCATGGGATGACCAAATAGAAACCCCTGCCCTTCATGACATCCGGACTCAAGCAAATGAACTCTTTGAGGCTCGGTTTCCACACCCTCTGCGATGACGGTAAAGCCCAGCGTCTCCCCCAGTGCGATTATGGCTCTGGAGATAGCAGCAAGACTGCTGTCATCAGGCAGCCCATTAATGAAAGAACGGTCAATCTTGAGTCGATCCACGGGCAAATCCCTTAGATAGCTCAGGGATGAGTAACCAACTCCAAAATCATCAATGGCGATGCGAACCCCCTGCTCCCTTAACAAATGAAGCTGTTCCAGAATGGAATTGTCCAGACCGATCAACGAGTTTTCCGTAATTTCTATTTCCAGCCTGGATGGAGGCAGGCCGGTGCGAGAAAGTATATTGAGAACACGAGCTGAGAAATCACCGTTCTGGATTTGCACAGGCGAAACGTTTACGGCAATGCAATTGATGTCCAGGCCCATGGAGATCCAGGACCGCGCCTGTCTGCAGGCCTCTTCCATCACCCATTCGCCCAATGGAAGAATTAATCCCAGCTGCTCTGCCACAGGAATAAATTCGTCCGGGTTTATTAAGCCATCCGGCCCCTGCCAGCGAATCAATGCCTCCAGGCCGGTAAGCCTTCCATCGCTTAGATTGATCTGAGGTTGATAATGCAATAGAAATTCCCCGGCATCCAGGCCTCGGCGTATTTCGCTTCCCAGTCTAATTCTCTTTAGCGCTTCATCGGTCAGATCCTGGCTAAAGAAGCGATAACGTACGCCTTCTTTTTTGGCACGGTACATGGCCGTGTCGGCCTGCTGAATAAGTTCTTCTACCGTATTTGCATGCTCCGGATACATGCTCATTCCCAGACTGGCCGAAATCGCGATCTTGCGCTCTCCCAGTGTAAAGGCTTCCTCCAGACACTGCACCAGATCATCCGCCACCAGAGCCACCTCGCCGGCAGACTGTGGACCGGGAACCAGAACCAGGAACTCATCGCCTCCGAATCGGGCCAATGTCTGATCCGAGCGAATCGCTTCGCTGAGCCTGGCTCCCACATCCCGGAGCAGGCGATCACCGGTGGGGTGTCCCAGACTGTCGTTAACATCTTTAAAGTTATTCAGATCCAGAAAAATGATACCCACCTTGTCTCCGGATCGATCTGCCAGAGTCATTGCCTGGCCCAGACGCTCTTCGAAGAGTAATCGATTGGCCAGGCCAGTGAGAGGATCCGAATGGGCCATTCTTTCCAGCTTATGCTGGTAATCCTTGATACTGGAAATGTCTGAAAATATTGCCAGGTATTGTACCACTTCTCCAGCGTGGTTTCGCACTTCAGTAATGGTAGACAGTTCCGGAAATACTGTTCCATCCTTTCTTCGATTCCAGATCTCTCCGCTCCAGAATCCCTGGCTCTTCAGAGTGGACCACATGGCTTCGTAGAAGGCAGAACTGTGAAAGCCACTGGCCAGAAGCCTGGGGTTTCGCCCCAGTACTTCTTCTTCGCTGTATCCGGTAATCCTGGTAAATGCGTTGTTCACAGCCGTAATCCGAACATCGGAGTCGGTAATCAATATCCCTTCCTGCGTATGCTCAAACACAGCTGCTGCCTGGCGAAGTTCACTTTCCTGCTTCTTTCGCTGGGAAATATCTTCGACAATCCCGTCAAAAACTATGGTGCCATCTTCCCTGGTTCTTGTAGTGGCAGTGATGGAAACCCAGAGAGGACGACCCTTGAGCGTCTTTAACTTCATTTCAGCTCGATCTACTTCCCCTTCTGCAAGCAGTCTTTCAGAGAAACGTCGTCTTTCCTCCGGATCATCATATAGATCGGAAGCCTTGCGAAATAGAAAATCGTCCAGGGAGTCCGCCTCAAAGATGATGGCCATGGCCGGATTCGCATTAAGAAAGCGCCCATCAATCCCTGGCTCGTTGCGATACACTCCCACAGGAAGAGCTTCAAACAGCTCTTTGAACTCCTCCAGATTCTTATGCAACAATTGAGGTTCGGTATAATCGTGAATAATGGAATGAAGGTAGCGCTTTCCCAGAATTTCCACCGGGCCGGAGTACACCTTTACGAATCTAATTTCTCCGCTGGAGATACGGTGCCTGAATTCAAAATACCTGCGCTGCTCAGAATGGGCCCGATCCATTTCCTTCTGCACTTCCAGGGCAGGAAGCTGATTGATGGACTGGATCTCCATGGAGCGAAGCGCTTCAAGCGAATAGCCGTAGAACTCCAGGGCTGCGGGATTCGCATCCACAATTCGGCCTGTTTCCGGTTCGATAAGCAATTTGGGCGCAGAGTTTCTGGTAAACATCTCCGCATAGATGGAAACCAGCCCGTCGGGCACACCCGGTGCTCTCAAGAATTCAGGTAATTGTTCCGATTCCATTTTGATATAGTGCGCGAATCTCCCGGTATCTTCAAAGATTGATGTTCAAGTTTTGCATGACCGAACCCAGGACAATACCTGGCATTGCATCAATTGTCGAATAGATGTCCAGAGGATCTGTCCTTGAGCTCCAGCACTATCTGATCACGAAGTTGAATCCCATTCTCAAAAATAGGGCCGTCATAGTGATCGGAAAAATAGTCGGAAACGATGGAGATCATTCGAAATCCCAGTTTCTGATACAGCGAAAGCGCCGCAAAGGATGTGCTGCCTGTTCGCACCCTGATGGGTCCCTTTTCCAGTTCCAGTAACCGCCCAAGAAGTCCTGAGCCAATACCGCTTTCGCGGTATTCGGGGGCCACAGATAGATTAAAAATCTCCAATCCATCAAAGTCGCTGGCCCGCCCATAGGCACAGATCCCGGTTAGAGCGCCATTACGAACATCGCACAGCGCCTGGCAAAATTGCATGTACTTATGCACGGCTTCCGGTCGTGGATCTGCTTCCAGCAACAGATCCAGATAGGGAGATACCAGAACATCCTTACCGGCAAACAAGTCCATACCTGTTACAGCTTAAACTCGGCCCAGGGAGCGAAACAGTTCCTCAAGCTTCGCCTCATCCTTTCGACCGGGTATGCCGGTTTCCAGACCTGAGCCAATGTCCAGCCCCGTAGCGCTGGTTCTTTCCAGCTTTTCTCTGGCGTTTTGAGGATTGATGCCGCCGGCCAGCAAATAGGGCAGAGTAACGTTTTGAATCCATTCTTCTTCTATTGCCCGTCCTGTGCCGCCCAGAGCGTTGGGCATTTTACGATCCAGAAGGTACAGCTTTGCATGTCCCAGATTCAGCAGATCCTGGTCGCTCACCGCAGAATCCACGCGCAATACGGGCCAGATGGGAATCTTAAGACCCATCTGTCGCAGGATAGAACCAATGCATTCTACATCGAGAGCAGTGCCAATCAACTGAATCGCATCCACAGGATTCTCGGGTGCTGTGAGATTTTTCATCTGGCGAAGCAGCCGAATTATTTCATCCAGGCCTGTTCCGCCCATCACCGCCACATGCTGAATGGATGGATGCGCTCCACGAATGGCCCGAATCAGCCCCATGGCCTGATCCGGAGAGATTCTACGGGGACTGGATGGTACGAATATCCATCCCATGTAGTCCGGCTCAAACGAGGCTACCAGGTGAGCATCCATAGCATACCGATTCCCGCAGACCTTCACCAGCGCCATTCCCAACCGTGGGCGGATTCCGAGAACTGCAAAGCACTTTCCTTCTTGCAATTGTATCGCCAGAAAAAATCCTGCAGCTATGTACCCCGGAGGCGAGGAAGAAAATATAGACGCTCTGGAAGATGAGATTCTGGAAAAGATGGAATGGCTGAGCGCCCCCTCCAGGACCCATCTGGCCGAAAGCCAGATCCTGCGCGCCGGCCCATTTCGCCGATCTCCCATCTGGATCCATTCGCCGGTTCGAACCCAGGATCCGGGGATCTATCTATTTCGACCGGCAGGCCTGTGCAATTATCTAACCGTTCGCAGACTGGTGCCGGAATTTCAGTTAAAGACTATCTGGCTGCTTCCTGAATTTGTAGGTGGTGCAGGACACAGTCTAACGCACCTCTGGATTCCGGAGCGGCATATGCTGGTATTCTACCTCTGCCCTCTTAGAATCTATGGCTCAAGCACTCCAGACCAGGAACTGGAAAAACCCGCCGGCAGCTATTCGGCAGGAAACATACCCATGCAACGCCTGGAAACCCTTCGAAGCGGTCAGGTTCCGGCAGGAAGAATGAAGCAGCCAAGGCCACTTCTGGATTCCGTGATGTCCAGCATTGCAGAGAAACCAGGAGTGGAACATGGTCTGGGCAAATTCCTTATTCCAGACTCGGCACTAACCACTCGAGAACTGGCGGATATGGAACGAGTAAGCGATAGCTGGAAGAAGGCTCTGATCGAACGAAGGAATCGGTATTGATGCAGACTAAGAGCTCCCATACTTACATTAATGGAAAAATCGAAGCCCAGGTCTTTGGCATGGATGCGCTGCGACACCTGGAACACCAGTTCCCCTCCGGCACACCTGAAGACTCAGAGCACAGAAACCTGAGACCGGATGCCAGCGGTCATGGGATACAGGATGCAGCCCTGGCACGAAAACAAATCGAACGAGAATTCCTTTCCAGTGCTCTGGATTTACCGCCGGAGCGAATCTTCTTTCTCAAGCAAATTCATGGACCGGATGTAATTCGAATTACCGAACATGATTTTATAAAAGCCAATCTTCCCATCGCAGTGGCGGACGGAATGATAACACAGGAACCTGACGTAGCCCTGGTAATTCGCACAGCAGATTGTCTTCCTCTATTTTTCCATTCAGGTACAGACGCCCCGGCGACCATGGCAGGTGTAATCCATTGCGGTTGGCGAGGCCTGGCCAGAGGGATCATTCCCCGGGCTCTGGATCTAATCACTTTTCTTGTAGAGCAAATGAAAAGAGAAAAGAAAGAAGTGGATCCAAACGTAACCGTTTTTCCGGGCCCCTATATTTGCCCTTCTACGTACGAAGTAGGTCATGAAGTGGCAGCACAATTTCCCATCATCGAAGAGAAGCGCTCTGCCCGCGGTCGACCGCTTCTGGATTTATACAAGAACGCTGCCCTTCAGCTGGAAAAGGCCGCTCCCTCGTCCAAAGCAACGTTTCATTTAGAAGACCCGCTTCAAGCTCAAGATGAAAGCCGCTTTAGATACTTCTATTCTCATCGCAGAGGCGATCGCTCCAGGAATCTAAATGTAATTCGGATCAGGGGGGCTGGATGAGCTTCACCACCGAGGAAATGAGAAACCTTCGAAAGTTCAAGAAAGGTATTCTTGATGTTCTATTTATCCATTGCGAGACATTCTATATTCATTGCATGCCCCATGAGCAGCTAGTCCTGGGAAAGCGGGGACTGCTCAAGAAAGAACAGACCGAAGGTCTGATTCTGGTCTTTGGCCCCTACAGCACCCGAAAGCTCACGTGGGATGACGATTCCCTGGAATGCGAAATGCAATTTTCCCGCTGGGAGTATGTGCGTATTCCATTCGATTGCATTGTGAGAATGTTCGATAAATCGGGCCAGGTGATCATGCAATGGGCCATGCCCGAGATAGAAGAAGTCACGGGCCCTGAATTAAAATTACATGTGACTGACTCGGATTCCGATGAAAGCGATTCAGAGCCTGCAGCAGATGCAGAAACAGATGAAAAGCAGGACACCAGTCCTGGCCAATCCTCAAGCAAGCCTGTGGGAAAAAGTGCAGCGCGTAGAGCTACCAAGAAATCATCGAAAAAGAGCAGAAAAAGCGCCGATGACAATGTAATCGAAGTAGATTTTACGCAAAAAAAGAAACCATAGCTGAAGTCTCTCAGGCGATTTAGAAACTACCGAACAGCGATTTCCATGCTGTTTCGATAGAAGGAGATCTCATCAGGGATGTGCCTATGAGAAATGCATCTGCATATTCGCTCATCATTTCCAGGGTTTCTTGCTTTTCGATTCCAGATTCTGCAATCAGGACTGAATCTGGATTTCTCTTTCTCAATTCAGGAGCCAGTCTTCTGGAAAGCGAAAGATCCATTTCCAGGGTATCCAGATCTCGATGATTGATTCCGATGATCCTGGCGCCACATTCGCAGGCCCGGATCATTTCTGACTCGGAATGCACTTCTACCAGGGGTTCCATCTGCATGCTGCGAGCATAATCCAGAAGATCAGCCAGTGTTGCATCATCCAGAAGGCGCACGATCAGAAGTATTGAATCTGCGCCGGCGGCCCGGGCCTGCTGGATCTGTAGACGATGGATCAAGAAGTCCTTTCGTAGCACAGGTATCCCGGCGGACCTTGCGCTCTTCAGATGATTCAGATGCCCCTGAAAGAACTCCTCGTCGGTAAGCACGGAAATACAGCTGGCTCCCAGGCTGGCATAGGTTTCTGCAATGGATGCTGGATCGTAGTCAGGGCGAATCAGTCCCATGGATGGGCTGGCTTTCTTACTCTCTGAGATTATTGCCCGCTGCAGGGGAAGATAGGTACCGGGACTGCGGGAATTTCGGAGTCGACCTCCAGGATTTTTCAATGCTTGAAGGAAATCTCTGGGTTGGCCGGCGGAATCCGAAGTCGGAAATCCGGATTTTTCCAGAATTTCGATTTCTTTTCTCTTCCTGGCAACTATTCGATCCAGTAAAGAGGAACCCGGGGAGGTCATATCAGGCTTTCAGGGCTTCTTCTTCGGACTCGTAGATGTCGAATAGACTGGTAAGCTCGATTACATCGAAGATGCGTTTTACGGAAGGACGAATATTCGTCAGCTTCAGACTGCCATCTCGTGCATTGAGCTTTCGAAGCGTAGCGATGCAGGCCCGAAAACCGGAGGAGCTCATATACTCCACCTTGTCCATGTTCAGGATGATATGCTTCTGGTTCTCCTGGTCGATGAGACGGCTCAGTTCTTCTTCCACCTCATTGGCCACCGATACATCCAGTCTGCCTTCAAGGTATACTATTAGCTTATCTTCTACCTGTTTGGTCTGGAGCAAAACGCACCCCCTGCTTATCCACAACAATCTGGTCCGATCCGGCCCGGTGTCAATGAAATCTATGTGCTGAACCAAATTTTACTGACAGCCTGGAAGGCGCGAGCATTTCTACGGCATGGCCAAACGTCCTACCCTCCTAGTTGTCGATGCCCATGCCATGGCCTACAGGGCCTATTTTGCACTCCAGAATCAGAATCTGACCAATGCATCCGGTCAGGTTGTGACTGCAATATTTGGATTCTTTCGAATGTTTTTCAAAGTGCTCCGCGACCTGCAGCCAGAAATGACAGCCATTACCTGGGATGCCTCCGGAGGATCCTTTCGCAACAAGATGTACGATCAGTACAAGGCCCATCGAAAGCCAATGCCGGATGACCTTCGTTATCAGATCGATGAAATCAAGGAAATCCTGGATAAGTCAGGTTTTCAGAACCTTCTGGTGCAGAACTTTGAAGCCGACGACCTGATGGGCAGCCTGGCAGCACGCTACGGAAAGGTTCAGAATGTAGTTTTGCTAACTGGAGATAAGGATTGTTACCAGCTTCTGAACAAGAACGTACGAATGCTGCGCGGATCCAAAGGAGTCACTGAATTCATTGAGATCGATCCAGACTGGGTAAAAGAAGAGCTGGGCGTTACTGTCAAACAGATACCGGATTATATGGCTCTCATTGGAGATAGCTCGGATAACATTCCAGGAGCAAAGGGCATCGGTCCTAAATCTGCAGAAAAGCTGATTCAGGATTATGGAAGCATCGAAAACATTTATAAGAAGATTGATGAGATCAAACCGGATGGGGTAAAAAAGAAGCTTCAGGATTCCCAAGAGGATGTCCTGCTATCAAAAGAATTGGCTACGATAAAGCTGGATGTCACTGAAATTGAAAAACTCAAGGACGATTCCATATCCACCCCGAATTATCTAAGCGACGAAGTGCTCAAGCTCTTTCTGAGTGAAGGTTATAATGCGATTTACAAGGACTTACAGAGGGATCGCGCTGCATCCGGTACAGAGGCAGCTTCCCAAAAATCCGGCAAAGGCGGCAAGAGCAGTAAAGGCGATTCCGCCGGTGGTTCAGGCAGCGAAGCCGGACGCAAATATTCGCTAATCAATACAGAGTCCGATCTGAAGAAGCTGGCTACAAAGCTTAAAAAGGCCAAACTTCTGGCAGTAGATACGGAAACCACCAGTCTTTCTCCTATGTTTGCCTCCCTCGTGGGAATATCCGTTTGCGCGAAGAAAGATGAAGCCTATTACATTGCCATCAAGGCCGGCGATGATCTGTTTTCAGCAGAGGGTGGACAGGCCCTGGATCTGGAGTCGGCCAGACCTCATCTAAAAGAGTTCCTGGAAAACCCTTCCTGCAAATACATTGGGCAGAACATCAAATATGACTTCCTGATC
>JBHIXQ010000003.1:18772-18997 GCA_041984705.1 Leptonemataceae bacterium
TATGCATGCGAAGATGCAGATGTTACCTTTCAGCTGTATCAAATCCTGGAAAAGGAACTAAAGAAAACAGCACTTAAGAAGGTCCATGACGACATAGAATGTAAATTGATCCCGGTGCTGGCCCGTATGGAAGAAGCCGGGGTGGCCATCGATGAAAAGTATTTTTCCAAACTCAGCGGCGAATACAGCAAGAAACTGGAAAGCTTTGAAAAAAGCATTTTTAAA
>JBHIXQ010000004.1:0-18084 GCA_041984705.1 Leptonemataceae bacterium
CTGAAGTAGGGTTCGGTAGGTCTTTTCCAGAGCCACCCTCTGACCTGGCATCTTCTCTAAGATACGGGCCCTGGCTTTGTGGTATTGCACAGTGGTTTCCAGCTCAATGGCTCTGTCGATATGGTTGAGGGCTGCTCTGTAGTTTCCGGATTCAAACTCCAGAAAGGACAGATGATAATGAGGATCGCTAAAATTTGGATACATCCGTGCCATTTCTTCCAGGGACTTCCTGGCCCGGTCCTCCTGGTTGGAGTTCAAGTCAATCAATGCAAGATTCAGCCGGGCCAGCTCTTTTCCGAAAGTATCGTATTTCAAAGCTTCCCGAAAATCCTTTTCGGATTCTGACTGCTTTCCCTGTTCATACAGGGCCACGCCTCTCGCAAGTCTGGCCGGAATGAAGTCCGGTCTATAGATCAACGAAGTCTGAAATGAATCAAAAGCCTCTTCTGGATCATCGTTCATTAGATGAATAATTCCCAGCTTGTAGTGGCTATAATAGGCATCCTCTCTGGAATCCACAATGCTCTGGAATCCCTTCTTCGCTTCATCTTCGCGACCGGCACGAATGAAGTTTGCATACATGGCTTCCCGAACTTCGGTGCTGGATGGATTCTCCGAAGCTGCCTTCTCCAGGAGACGAAATCCTTCCTGCTCCTTGCCCTGCTGAATCAGGCTATCTGCGATTCGCACCAGGAATGCAGGACGCGGCCATTTCGCATGCAGGTTTCGATACAGAGTTTCTGCTCTGGCAAATCGACCGGACTGATACGTATCTTCCGCCCTTTCCAGTTCTGGAAGATACCGGGCATGCTTTTTATTGTCCAGAATCACTTCCTTTGCACTGGCAAGACCGGGCAAATCTGGATCCAGCTTTTCGCTTCTGGCAATCAATCGCAGGGCTGCATCTGGATTGTTGCGACGGTTTTCATCCAGAGCCTGACGATACACCACATAGGATAATCTGCGACGCACCAGTTCATGATCCGGATAACGCTTCAAAAGTTTTTCATAATGGCTCTGGGCTTCTTTCCAGTTTTCATCATCTTCATAGATTCGACCGAAGGCTACCGCAGCTTCTGGATTGGTCTGACTCAGTTTTTCCAATCGGATCTGAATATTTCGACGGGCTGCCGCATTACCAACCTGGGTGTACAACCTGAGCAATCCTTCCAGGGCCTGAACATTCTCGGAATCCACCTGAAGTGCCTTCTTGTAGTAGTTCTCCGCCACACCGAATCGACGGCGAATGAGCTCCGTTCGCCCAAGAGAATTCAGGGCTGCCGTACTTTTGGCATCCACCTTTAAGGCTTTTTGATATTCCAGTACCGCGCGATAGAACTCACTCTTTTCGAAGTATTTATCCCCGGTACCCAGAAAGCGGGCCAGTTTGAAGTAGGTTCTGGCCTGCTCCTTTTCTTTCTCTGGCATGGAAAGCTTTTCCAGAGCATTTAGATGTCTTTCTGCTTCATCGTATCTGCGAGCATCAATGTAGGTATAGAATGCATTCAATCTGGACGGATAATGCTCCGGCTTCATTTTCAAAGCCTTTTCGAACTGAACAAGAGCGCATTTCGTATCTCCGGCATCCCGGCAGGCCAGGCCCAGCTGATTCACCAGCTCAATCTGGTCTGGATTTCGCTCCAGTCCCTCTTCCAGAACCTTGCGAGCTTGAAGGGTCTTTCCATTCTTTCGCAGTGCCGTGGCATGAATAATTCGGCCGCTCACAGAATCCGGACTCAGTTTGATTCCTTCTTCTGTGTATCGCAGTGCTTTGGCGGGCTCATTATTCTGTAGATAGGCATTTCCCAGCAAAAAGCGCGGAGCTGCAGAACCCGGACTGGTTTCCACGGCCTTTTGAAATATGACTATAGCTTCTGCAACCTTGCCGGACTTCAGAAGCGCATTGCCTTCATCCATCAGACGAGCGGACTGACTGGCATTGCGACCGGTGTCCGCTTCTTCCATCTTTGGATTCTTTTTCCCGGCCAGGGCAAAGTACTTCTCCGATTCATCGTATTTCTTTTGCTCAAGGCAAACATCACCCAGCTGCAGATAGGCCTGATCGATGTGTTCGAAATCATCTTTTAGAGACTTCTTCAGATATTCGTATGCTTTATCCAGCTTCCCCAGATTCTTGTAGCCCACACCGGCGCGATACCAGTACACCGGATCGTTGGGATAGGCTTCCGTAAGCTTGAGATATTTCTCCTGGGCCTTCTCCGGCTGATCCAGGGAGTCATAGAGCAGGCCCGAGGTAAGAAGCAGCTGCTGATCTGTGGGATTGATCTTCTCGGCCTCTTCGAAGGCCTCCAGAGCCAGTTCCTCCTGGCCTGCACGACTGAGTGCCAATCCTTTGAGATAGTATCCTTCAAACAGAGGAAGCACATCGATGGACTGGTTGGCCAGTTCCAGGGCACGGGCATACTGTTTCTGGACCACTGCCAGGTTTCCCTGGCGGATTAGTTCACGGCTGCGGGCCAGTTTCGCAGGATCCACATTGGCCGGAGTTTCTCTTTCCACTGCATCGGACCGCTGGGCGGATGTACAATGCATGAGCCCCAGAACGAATAGCGAGGCGAATAATAGCAGGATAGTTTTGGATTTCATGTTGGTTCTCGTAGTTCTAATCAGTCTTCCCGGAGTTCGGGGCCTGGATTATTGTTCTTTTCCGCTTTCTTCTGGAACTTCTCTAAGCCTTTTGTAGAGCCCCAGGGAACGGCCAATGTCAAAGGCCAGGGAACGGCCCCATTCGAAGAATGCATTGCCCACCATGGGACCTGCTCTCACTTCCATTTCCTGTAGCGGCAGAAATTGAGCCGACCCGGAAAGATAAATGCTGAAGTACCCCGAGTTCTGAAATGGGCCGTCGTAGATCTCCGCACCATTCAGTCGGATTTCCAGATTCTTATCATCCTCGCTATAGAAGATTTCCAGAACCTCCAGTTGACCTTCCCCGGGTTCTGGGCGCAGGAATTCCTTCGCCTGGCTATCTCCGGCTCCCAGAAAGAACAACCGATCCCCTTTCAGAGAAAGGAATGGTCTGTCGCTACCGCGTCCGGATGTAAGACCCAGGTTCAGATCAGAACCACTGAGAAAAGTGATTCGAATCTTTTGATCCATTGCTTCCAGCGGCTGCGAAAGCAAGCCAGGAGGCAGTCCATCCTGCTTTCGCACGGTTTCCAGCTTTAATTGGCCTGCATCCTTTCTAACAGCCTTGAGTGCCTGATTGGATGTCCATAAATTGCCAGGCTCCGGGCTGCGCTGAAAGTCAATATAGTACTCGAAAGGATAATACCGGGTAATGTCCTCCCCTTCTCCCATAGAAACGGTGCTCTTTCGCATTACGAATGCTTCGCCGGAATCCTCTTCCTTTCGAGCAACTTCCAGGTGTATCTCTCCAGACATCAAGGCAGGAAATGCCAGAGGTGCGCTTCCCTGCACAGTTCCTTCCAGGGCAATCTGTAGACGAGAAGGAGAAGTAAATACAGAAAGTGAACTGGCATTTTCTTCATCGGGCCAGGAAAGAAGCAGCACTTCCTGTCCGGCCGGGCGAATAATCAGAGTGCGTATTCTGGGTTCCATGCCCTTTCGCTTTATGGTAAACTCATAGGCTCCGGCGGGCAAATCTATATCCACCGGAGTTGTGCCGGAATGAATCTCCTGACCACTGCGATTTCGGATTTTAACGGAAGCTTCCTGGCCGGAAATAACCTTAACCTGTCCCGTTCCCAGTAGAGATATCCACTGACGAAGATCATCTCCGCTGGATGCGGGAAATGACATGGAAGGCCCGGTACCGTCAGAAAGAAAAGCATACAGACCGCTGAACAGGGCCAGGCCATCCCCTTCGCCGCTCTTCTGTACACTGAAGTTTCTCTGGAAGGTTGCGTAGCGTCGGCCGGATGGATTGTGCTCCAGGCCAGCATTCAGAGAGTACTGTGTATCTCCCTCACCTTTGACATGAATGCGCAATGTATAGGGATAGCCTTGAGGAGGAGCATCTTCCGGTGAAATTCGAAAAGTAGGCAGCACAGAGCCTCGCACAGCGATGTTGCGAAGCCATCCATGTATACGCTGCTCTACAATACGACGCAGCACCGGATCATCCATGGATTCAAAGCGCATTGAATAGGCCAGAGTGATGGGCTCTTTTTCCAGCTCATCCAGACTGGCCACAGGCCGATCCGGCAGAGGATGGGGTTGAACTTCCGGAAACTGGACTTTTGTGGACGAGGGTTGCTGTACAGGCTGTAGCCCGGCACAGCTCACCGCCAGAATCAATGTGAGGGAGAAAAATAAGGACCTTGCCATAGGAATGCTCAGGATATGCCTCCGGACCATTCCATTGTCAAGCGGTTGTTATGCGATTCCAGGCGTATGCCCGGGGATGTATAAAAAAACGCAGTGAGAATCAGCCTCGCGGAGCTCTGCGAGGCCGATTTCGGGAATCAACTCCGGCTAAGCGCCTTTTCCATAGTATCCAGCCAGGAGCAGTAATCTTTGTGATATCGAACCAGGGTTTTCAGATACTCTCGACGCTCTTCCATTAACAGACTGCGGGCCTCGGCAATAATATCGGCGATAATTTCCCGGTGAAATGTAAGATGACTGAGATAAAATCTACGAATCTCCTGGGGAATCTGGTCTGCGGACCATTGTCGAACAGTGAGACTGAATTGCTTCAGATCATCAAATGCTTGCTCCAGGTTGGACTCATATATACTGTTCATGAGGGATATACGATCGGTGATCTCAGATAGCACATCGAATACCTGCTCCAGCTGCTCCAGAGTCAGCTCTTCTGGCTGGACTTCCTCTGGCTGAACCTTCTCTTCTAGCGTGGACTCTGCATCCACGATGGCTGTGGAAGAACTGGCTGATGACATTTTGGTGCCCTCCTTCATACTTGTTACCCTCCATGACCAAATTTTTTTAGGCGGCCACGGGGTAAACAAAAAACACTTTCCATCAGAAGCAGATGAAGGCCTTTGCACAGTATCGGGATGTAGCGCAGGGGTAGCGCACCTCGTTCGGGACGAGGGGGTCGGAGGTTCAAATCCTCTCATCCCGAAAGGTGTGTCGTATTGAGACCCCCCTGGCCGCGGCAAAAAACCAAAAATGGGCTGCTTTCCTGTGCGCCCTGTCTACAAAGACATTCCGGACTCCACCGGTAGCCGGGTCCAAAGGCCAATGAGATGAAAGTAAAACTGTATGGAGTAAGAGGATCGTTGCCGGCGCCTTTAAGGAATGCCGAGTATAGAGTGAAACTTGAGGAAATCCTCAAACGCTCCATCGCATCCGGCCTGAAAAGCGAAGAGCAAATAGCATCATTCCTGGATCATCTTCCAGGACATCTGTCCCATGTTGTAGGAGGAGATACTACCTGCGTTCGCGTGGATTCAGATAATGGAGATGTCTACATCCTGGATGCAGGTACCGGACTCCGACCGCTGGGCGACGAGCTGATGGCCGGGCCCTGGGGGAAAGGACAGGGAAAAATCCACATCTTCTTCACGCATACACACTGGGACCATATCCAGGGGCTTCCCTTTTTTAAACCTATCTATATCCCGGGCAATGAACTGCATCTATATTCTCCGCTGCCGGATCTGGAAGATCGAATGGCCTATCAGACCACCGATCGATTCTTCCCCATGCCTTTTCATAATTCTGCTTCCACCAAATTCTTCCATCAACTCAAACAGGGAGAAAGCATCCATCTGGACGGTGGCCTGCAGCTGGACAGTCATCCGCTGAAGCATCCAGGGGGTAGTCAGGCCTATCGATTTAAATCCGAGGCGGGTACATTTATCTTCGCCACCGATGCAGAATTCACCGGAGAGGATTTGATGAGTCGACCGGATGATGCAGCGTTCTTCGACCAGGCCGAGCTTCTGGTGATGGATGCACAGTACACCCTGGATGAATCCTTCTCCAAATTCGACTGGGGCCATACCAGTTATACCATGGCCGTTAACTGCGCGGTGCACTGGAAAGTAAAGAATCTGGTACTCACGCACCATGAACCTGCCTATAGCGATGAAAAGATATTTGAGAATTTCAAGAATGCCATCGAGCACCGGATGGCGCTTCAGCATTCCAGCCCCAGAATCTTTCTGGCCCGTGAAAGCGCCGAGTTTGACATCAAGGCTTTAAAGTCCGGCCCTGCACAGGGAGCATGAGCCCCTCCCGCGCCCCATTTCGAATAGCCGGCATTCTGTGGACCCTGGTCTTCGGCAGCCTGGCCTGTATCTTCTACTGGCAACAATCCATGGAGAGGGAACTACAGAAGAAGATTCGAAATCAGGGCCATACTACATTTGTGTATCTGAACCGACTTCAGAG
Source organism: Leptonemataceae bacterium (assembly GCA_041984705.1). Taxonomy (GTDB): domain Bacteria; phylum Spirochaetota; class Leptospiria; order Leptospirales; family Leptonemataceae; genus UBA3465. The sequence goes on from JBHIXQ010000004.1 coordinate 6,346, forward strand.
AAAACATAAATCTCTGGTTCCGGACTCAGGCTTTTCCTTTCCTCCCCGACCCGAGGTGTCCTATTTCTACACCTATAGTTACCTTTATAATGGAAGAAACTATACAGTAACCGAAGAGGTTTCCGTAGATCTGTACTATCTGCATAAAGACGGAGAGAACCTGGAAGCACTGCTATTTGTGGATTCCAGGGGCACTCCCCATACAAGAATCAAAGGGAACCCTCCAGAGAAACCCGGACATTTACTGTTTTTGCTTTCGGCCGGCATTGCTTCCTTTGGTGTTTTGCTGGTACTCATAGGATTCTTTCCTGGAAAATCATGAAACTGGCCATCTCTCCCTGCCCCAACGATACCTACATCTTTCACTGGATGATTCACAATCCGGAAGGACCTTCCTTTGAACCGGTGTATCTGGATATCCAGGAGTTAAATGAGCAGGCCCGAGCCGGGAAGTATGAGCTCAGCAAGATGTCCTGCTACGCCTACTTGAAGCTAAAAGATAAATACACCATGCTTGAGGCAGGAGGCGCTCTGGGTCGCGGCTGCGGACCTCTCCTGGTAAGCTCGCAGGCCACCGGAGCCTCCTCCAGAGCCCCGGAAGAATTGCTTCAGGATATGGACGCCCAACAACAGCCTATTTTGATTCCTGGAATGGAAACTACAGCCTCGTTGATGCTGCGAATGTATCTGGATGCTAAGGGGTACTCCATTCCGCTTCAGTTTCTCAGATATGATCGAATCCTGCCCGCTCTACAAGATGGACAGTATGAAGCAGGAGTTATCATCCACGAAGAGCGATTTACCTATCCTTCATTTCAGACATCGCTGGTACAGGATCTGGGAGAGTGGTGGGAACAGAGCACAGGATCTCCCATTCCTCTGGGGTTAATCGCCATCAGAAACGATCATTTAAATAGAAAGGAAGAGATTACGCAGATCATTCGAAAGAGCCTGGAGCATGCCAATGCAAGACCTCTGGAGTCCACGGAGTACATTCGATGTCATGCCCAGGCCATGGATGAACAGGCCATTCGAGATCACATCGCACTCTATGTAAATGACTACTCCCTGGATATGGGGGCCGAAGGACTGCAGGCCATGGAAGAACTGGAACGCCGGGCCAGGCAGGCCGGCGCACTCTAGAGTTCTGTAGATCTTCTCAGCCGAGCTCTTCAATACCGGGAACGGCTAACCCGTAAATCCGCGAAACACCAGATACCCCACATAGAAAAAGAGAAAGACCAGGCCCTGACTTCTTTCCAGGGTATGCCGCTTGCCCACAAAGATAAACAGGAACAGCAGTAGACTGGCTACAATGACCATGAACAGATCCAGGTTCGCAGCCCTGGAGAACGGAATGGGACGAATGCTCATACTCAGACCCAGTACCCAGAAGATATTGAAGATGTTGGAGCCCACAACATTGCCCACTGCGATGTCCGAGTTTCCCTTTCGCGCAGCCACCACGGAAGCCGCCAGCTCCGGTAGGCTGGTACCTACCGCAACAATGGTAAGGCCAATAATGTCCTCGCCAATGTTCATCCCTTTGGCCATGGTGATGGCACCATCCACAATCCAGTCTCCACCCAGAGGCAGAGCAATCATGCCAAGGACTGTAAATAGAATGGCCTTCCCCACTCCCATGGTTTCTTCCGGAACATCTTCAAGAAGGGCATCGGCCTGACCTTTGAGTGCAAGGTTGGCTACATAGTACATGAATATGGCAAAGAATAGAATGATGGTTAATCCATCGCTACGGCTGAGGATATTTTCCTCGGACCCGTCCAGGATACGGTCATTGGCCACAACAAACAGTACGATAACGGCCAGAAAGCTAAACGGAATCTCCTTCCATACCGTACTGGATTGCACCGTCAATGGACGAACCAGAGCAGTAATACCCAGAATCAACAGGATGTTTGCGATATTACTTCCTACGACATTGGAAACTGCCAGATCCGCGCTACCTTGAAAGCTTGCGATAATGTTTACCGCCAATTCAGGCATGGATGTTCCAAAGGATACGATAGTCAGACCGATGATTAGATCCGATACATGCATTCTGCGCGCAATGGAGCTGGCTCCTTCCACAAGCCAGTCTGCACCTTTGATCAGCAGATAAAAGCCAGGCAGAAATAGAATATAGGGTAAATAGGGCTGAATTGCTTCCGGGATCATTCTGGCCGCCATTGGTGCCATCCGGTTTCCAGATTCCAGTAGAATCCAGATCCGTACTCAAAAATTCCAGCGAACGGATTTAGTAAAAAGCACATAGATTAATGAAGAGATTCAGAAATCACCGAAAAAAGCGGATGAGTAAAGTGGAGAATATGCGGACTCAGCAAGAGTAATATCCTGCAGGAATAGTGTCAAAAAGGGCACTCCACAAAACCGATTTAGTGGTTTCATTCCTGAAAATAGGCTGGAAAAAGCAGTGGATCTCCCCGTTTATGTAGTACCGTGCGACCCCGCTTGAAATATTTCTGGCTCTTCGGACTTCTGGTTCTGACATCGGCCACTGCATGGGCCGCTCCCATGGACCGATTTCAGGCCACAGTTAACGGACCGGCTATGGGTCCTCTGTTTCGACTGCCTCCGGGAATCAGCAACGTTCCGCTGGTTCTGCCTCTGGAGGCCGACCTCATGGAATACAGATTCCAGAGCAGCTCAGAGGCCAACCTAAAGCTTTCCCATGTAAAACCGGTCCAGAACCCCATCTATCGCAACAGTAATCGTTATCTTTCCTTCAACGAGAATGAAGGTTTTGCTCTTCAATTCAGAGAAAAGAAACTGTACCACCGTGCGGCCCTGGAGCTCACCCTGCTGGATCCCAGAAGGGCCTATGCCCCCAACGCACGGGCCAGGGAGCTGGATTTGATGGTTCAGTTCCGAAGCAGTCGATTCAGCTTTCTATTCGATCTGGGCCATGAAGAGGACCTGGCGTTGAATAATGAGGACCCGGATCAACGAGTATCTGCAGGATTTTCCCTGGGCTATGGTCTCAGCTCCAGATCACCGGTTTCGGTTCTGCTGGGCCTTCAATCCAGGCATAAGATCACCGATCCCTTCCGGGACAATCAAATCGTAGGGGCCCAGTACGGTACCCTGTTTTTCACTCCAGGAATTCAGTTCTCTACGAACTCAATGATTCTGGAAGCTACCCTGGAAGTACCCATGCATACCTATGATCTGCGACCGGATCAGTCCAGTACAGCACCGGTGGAGAACGATCTGAAAGCCCGGTTCGGGATGAAATACTTCATCGAATGATGGGCCTTCCTCTACTTTCTTAGCCTGGATTTGTTTTCGATCCCGTATTCCTGCCTCAGTGCGGCATTGCCACTTCCGGTAGGGACATAGAGCTTCCGTCCGGACTTGAATTCAAGAACGGCGATGGAACCAGGCTTTCCCTCCAGGGCCTGGGACAGCTGATTCAAGGAATGGGCTTCTTTTCCGTTAATTCGCACTAGCTGCTCACCGGAAAGTCTTTCAAACCCTCTCGTGGAATCCGCAGGAAGCACATCGGAGAGTACTAGAACACGATCCTTCTTCTCCCCGGGCTTGTAGTATTTCCCGGCATCATACACAGCAGCCAGAGCCAGGGCACGGTTCTGCCACTCAGCCCCAAACCGCTCCTTGAGAAAAGGAACACTGAGTTCCACAAAAATAAAGCCTTCATGCACCAGATACGGAGGTGGACCCGGCTCGGCCCAGGGGATCCGCTCTGCGCCCCCGCTGTAGGACTTTAGCTGAATCTTGAGCTTTCTGGTTTCGCCCTTTCGCACAATTTCCATTTCCAGCGACTGGCCCACCTTGCGCAGGCTACCATCTACATTGCGAACAAAAAGCAAATCCACAGGTTGCCAGCCCAGTCTGGGATCCTGGTAATCGCCTGCCGGATTCACAGAGTATCCGTCCAGTCTGGTCAGGACATCCCCCGGCTGCAGATGGTCCGTAACGGAACAGCCATCCAGAACTGTAGTAATCAAGATGCCATCCTGGGAGTTTTCCAGACCATAATGCTTTCTCAGCGATGGATCTTCCAGAGGAGAATAGAAGAATCCCTGAACCGGAAATCCAGTATAACCTTCCTTTCGGCTCTCCGCGGGCCTGTCCTGCACGGCATCCACCATCTGCTCGAACTGTCGAAGACGAGAAGCAAATACAGCCTCTGCCTGATCCTGTCCGTCCACAAAGCCAATCATCCCGGTAATTCCTTCGCCATCCAGAATCAGACCGCCAGCCTCGAACCTGGGTGCGGAGCGAAAGATAGCCACAGGCAGACGCGTGAATCCGTAGTCCGCCACCGGAAGCAACTCAGAAACTGTAACGTCTGTGCTTTCAATGCTGAAGCTGCTGTCGATTCGGGCAGCCCTGTAGGTCTGGCCGGGAAGCGGATCCGCCGAAAAAGGAATGGGCTGCATGCCCTCAAAGAATTCAGGGTCAAGCTTCAGCATGGCCAGGTTGGCTTCCGAATCCGCCAGGAGCACCTCCGCCTGGTATTTCTTATAGGATCCATGACGAGTAACTTCGATGTTGGCCGCATCGCGGACAGGCCCGGCAGAAACCATAACTCGATTCCCCGGTCGCACAATTCCTGTAATATCGAAACTGGTGCCCACCTCTCTTGCCCAGGGACGGGCAGGATTATAATGCACGGTGCTGATTCGCAACCGCACCAGCCCCTGATGAATCCTTTCCTGAGTAAATGCCCATCCGGAAACAGAAGAAGAAAGGCCCTGCCCATCGGCCATTAACGGTCGAAGCAATCCGGGCAGGACCAGCGCCGCTACCAGCAGAATAGATGGAATGGAAAGCAAAGCTAGAGTTCTATTTCGTTTCATTGCCCGGTATCTCCATCTGTGTGGAATAGCTTTTGAATGCCATAGCGGTTGGCGATATCCTGGTCGGCACCACCCTGGAGTTGCTGCGAATCCAGAACCAGGGGCACCTCGGAATCCTGGAATCGAATCACCACATCTCCCTTTTTGCGTTGCTGCTGCACCAGCCTGGCAAAGTGCGAGAAATTCAATACCTTCGTCCCGTTCACAGACTCAACAATCTGGTTCAGATATCTATCTCCGTAAGCATTCACTGGATGAGCCAGCCTGCGAGTGAGTACTACATCCACGCCCCCTTCTTTATAGAGCCCGTGGAATAGATGATAATGATAGCGATATAGAATTTGAATCCTGCCTTCGGAAGCCCACTGTCTGTCCATGGCATCCATTAGATTGGCATTCAATGGCTGAAAAAGATAACCATGTAAAAGGAAGTATTCTGGCGGGTTGCCGTACTTTCTTCTTTTGAAAGTGAGCACATCGCTCCGCCTGGATTTCAGGGACACCTTGCCTTTCTTGCCATCCCGGATATATTCGATTTCTATTGCATCTCCTTCGAATACATGATCCACCAGTTCCAGATAGGGATACAACGTTCCTTCAATTTCAACGTCCCCCTCTCCGGTGATTCTATGACCGTTGATGGAAACCAGAACATCCCCCGGCTTCAAACCGTAAGCCGCAGTGGAACCAGGGATAATTCGATAAACCTGCACACCGAAATAAGGCGATGGACGACCGGAAACCTCCAGAGCCTGGATCTGAGCTGGATTCTGCATGGGATTGTCCAGGACTCCGAACTCCACGTATCCTTCGTAGCTACCATCCTCAATGTCTTTGAGGAATCGTTGCAGCACCACAGGCGGTATCAGATACCCCAGGTTCTCGCCGGCTGTAATGGCCTGGAAGGCCACACCAATAACCTTTCCATTCTGAATGGCAGGTCCTCCCGAGTTACCAGGGTTAATCGCTGCATCCACCTGAATGATTCTATGCGCATCCACTCCGCTATGGCTGTATACATCCATGTCAATCCGCGAAACCACTCCACGAGTAATGGAAAGCCGGTTCCCTCCGATGGGAAACCCAAGAACGGTTACCGGTGTATTCAATGAAGGCTGCTCCCCGATCTGAAGCGGCGTGGCACCCTTGAAGAATTCGGGATCATTAACCGTAAGAATTGCGAGATCACAATCGTGAGCAATGAAGGATACCCTGGCCGGATAATCCTTCTTCTGGGAAGGTCGTTTGATTCGAATCTGCACTGCCCCGCTCACAACATGGGCATTGGTCATGATTCGATTTCCTTCTATAATAAAGCCCGTGCCACCACTGCCCTGCAACCGGGGTGACTGCCATGGATCCCGATAGGAAAAAGCCACCGACTCCACATTGATCTGCACCACGGATTCGGAAATGCGAGAGAAATCCTGATTCTCGGCCGTGGAAGCGGTCTCTGCCTCCAGGGATAGGGATGCCCAGGAGAAAGAGCAAAGCAACAAAAGAGCAAACAGTGAATTCGAAACACCGCGAATAAGAAAGGATGAAGATCCCGAAGAAGCGGAATCCGATGTATCTTTTCTATGTTGCAGCTTGAGAACAGAGCAAAACGGCCCAGACATTTGTGCCAACGACCGGTATCTGGAGTAGAAGCAGGGATCGGACATCGGACGGATAATGGCCAGGGGCCATCCGGAGTCCAACGAAAACCGCACTCCCTGGATATCACACTCTACTGGCTTTAAGATCCTCTTTCATCGCTTCCAGCTGTTCCGGGCTCAATGGCTGTCGATAGCTGCAGGCCGGATGCGTAATCAGTAATTCTACATCGGAGGTAGCTAGAAATGCATCCGCAGCCTTCTCTCCCAGCGGGAAGCGCAGATAATGTACCGAAGAAATCTTTCCATCGGTAATCTGTCTGTCATCGAACTCCGCCTGGATTTGATAATCCTTATCCACAAGCATGCTTACAGAATCCTGCAATCCCACCAGCTCTCGTAGCTTGAAAGCTCGGGCTGCCGGATCGTTAATCTCTATAAGCAAACTGGCAGTAATCTCATTTGGATCCGGAACCAGTTCGTTGTAGGTTTCAATCTCATGCTTCACAGCAGTCTCATCCTTGAGCTGCTCTACCCTGGCCATTTCCTGGATCTGATACTTCATGGTATCTGCATTTTCGAATAGAAAGGTAAGATATTCCCCAACACCAATGCGTCGGGCCTTCTTGATTTCGAATATTCTCTGCCTGTATTCGTCTCGGACCCTGTCGTATTGGTCCAGGGGCATAATATCGGATGGTTGAATCTTGGTCATGGTTTCCTCCTGTATGCTACGATAATTACTTTCAATCTTCGGATTTTTCCGGTACAGCCGTGGCAAAGCCCCCTTCCTGGGGACTCTTATAGGCACGATTCAGAATCTGCACTGGATGCAGAGGACGCTCATTTAATTCCATTCCCTGTTCCAGTTGAATGGCGGCCAGAGGACAGTCTGTAGTTACTACGTTGGCTTCCTTTTCCTTGAGCTCATCAAAAGCCTTTTTTCCCTGCTTCATACTCAGCTCAAAGTATTCCTTGCGCATGGCCCAGGTGCCATCATGACTACAGCATTCCGAAACCAGGCCTATCTTGTTTTCCGGAATCAGTTTCATCAAATCGCGACTTCTATACCCAATATGCTGTGCTCTCAAATGGCAGGGCACATGATAGGCCACCGACTCCGGAGAGCTCTTGAAGTTCCGATCGAATTTATCTTCCTGTTTGAGTTCGAACAGGAACTCATGTAGATCCCGGGTTTGCTTCGATATCAGTTTGGCCTTCTCCCGTTCTTCTCCTTCCAGAAAGTTTACATATTCCTCTTTTAGAGTTAATGAGCAGGTGGGATTGATGGCCAGGATTCTGTATCCCTTCTCTGCAAAGGGATGCAGAGATTTCAGGTTGGCTCGCATCTTCTTGCGTACCCATTTAAGATCCCCGCTTTCCAGGCCAGGCATTCCGCAGCAATTCTGGGATGGGCACTGGATTTCGCATTTATGGCGCTCCAGCACTTCCACTGCATCCTTGCCCACCTGCGGATTGTTATAATTCACAAAGCAGGTAGAAAAAAGCACTACCTTGTTTGCAGGATCCACTTCCAGGGATCTTCCTTCCTTCTCCATTTTCTTTTTTCGAAGATGGAACCAGCGATGGAAGCTAGTCCTGTGGAATTCCGGAAGCTTCTTCTCTTTATGGATTCCCACAATGGTCTGCGCAATAGCCCTGTGGAAGTTGCTGGCCAGTGCTCTGTTGGCCAGCCGGGAAATTAGGCCGGTATTTACCTTTCCAAGAAGATCTGCATTCTGCAGCATCTTCCTGCGCATTGGCACACCCTGCTTTTTAGCACGCACAATTACTGCTCTCTGCATTAGAGCTGGATAATTCAAATTAAAGGCATGGTCATCTTTATCGGTGTAAGGACAGGCAACATAGCAAATCTTGCAGTGGTAACATTCATCGATTACCTGGTTTTGATCCTTCTCCTTGATCTGCTTAACATCGCCATCGGCATAGCCGTCCAGGATGCTAAAAAGAGTAGGAAAGCTCGGACAGTACTTGAAGCACATCCGGCAGCCATTACATATATCAAAAGAACGTTCTAACTCAGCCTGCAAAGACTGAGGGTCCCAGTATTTTACATCCATGGGATCGTAGATGGCATTGCTAGTATCTGTTTGTTGTATCACTGGTTCTCTCCCACCGAAAATTACAAAGATTGGGCCGGCTTGAAAAACAGGCGAGCCGGCCCGCAGGCCGGCCCTACCGCAATTAGCTGATGGATTTCAGTCCTTGCTCAAATCGACCAGCATGAGATTTCTCAGCTTTGGCCAGAGTTTCGAACCAATCAGCGATTTCATCGAAACCTTCGTCGCGAGCAGTTTTGGCCATTCCAGGATACATATCTGTGTATTCGTGAGTTTCGCCAGCAACAGCTGCTTTCAGGTTGGCTTCGGTATCGCCGATGGGAAGATCTGTGGCAGGGTCACCGATCTTTTTCATATATTCCAGGTGACCGTGAGCATGTCCGGTTTCCCCTTCCGCAGTGTCGCGGAAAAGTCCAGCAATGTCAGGAAAGCCTTCTACATCTGCCTGCTTTGCGAAAAACAGATAGCGTCGGTTAGCCATAGACTCACCGGCGAAGGCATCTTTCAAATTCTGATGGGTTTTGCTCCCCTTTAGTTCTGCCATATCAATCTCCTATCATCCTGAAGGCGGGATATGTACATCCCGCCGGATTGAATCATTCTGGATTTAGAACTAATCTAAGAGGGCTGTGCTTTCCATCAAAATTTGTCCGATGTGGAACCTTCCGAACAAAACTGCGACGCAGTCTCAAAAAGACGGAAACGGTAATGCAACCATCCCCGGGCTTTCTTTCCCGGGGATGCATTTGAGGCTTACTATTATAGAAGAAAGTATGTGGGCATCCGCCTTACCCCAATGGCTAACCGGCATCAGGTATTCTTCTTCTCGGAGCGCTCCTGGATCCGCTTCTGGGATATTTCTTCCTGGAGCATGGCCAAAAACTCCTGCTGATCGTATTCCTTCTGCTCGCCGGTGAAGTAGTTTCGGGCATTGATCCTACCGGAGCTCTGCTCCTTTTCTCCCACCACAAGCATGTAAGGAATCTTCATCTTCTCAGCATTTCGAATCCTCTTACCCAGGCTCTCCCCGATATCCAGCGTAACCCGAATATCCTGCTCTTTGAAAAACGACTCCAGCTTCTTTCCGTATTCCAGAAAGCCATCGCTCACAGGAAGAATTCGGATTTGCTCCGGAGCCATCCACAGCGGAAAAGCGCCGGCAAAGTGCTCAATAAGAAATCCAATGAAGCGTTCATGGGTTCCCAGAGGACTGCGATGAATGCAAACCGGCCTTTTATAGGTTCCGTCCGCTGCCACGTAATTCAGATCGAATTTTTCCGGCATGAACAAATCCAGCTGGCAGGTACTGGCCGTAAACTCCCGGCCGATGGAAGACTTTATCTGAAAGTCCATTTTTGGACCATAGAACGCCGCTCCATCCTCTTCAACTACGAAGTCCACTCCGGACTCCTCCATTGCCTGGCGGGTCAGAGCCTCGGCCTTCTTCCACATAGCCTCATCCCCGTGGTATTTATCATTTTCGGGATTACGGAGAGAAAGCACCATGTGATATTCTTTTATGCCCAGAATCTTGTAATAATACTCATGGAGTTTAATCACTTTCTTAAACTCCTCAACTGCCTGGTCTTCGGCACAGTAGATATGAGCGTCGTTCATCCACATCGCCCGAACCCGCATGGTGCCAAACAGGGATCCTGAGTCCTCGTAGCGGTGGCATACGCCGTATTCGGTAAGCTTCAGCGGCAGTTCCCTGTAGCTTCTGGGCCGATCATTGAAGATAGTATGATGGAATGGACAATTCATGGGCTTGATGTAGTACCGAGTGTTGTCCATCTCCATGGGCGGGAACATATGATCGCTGTAATGAGGCAGGTGCTCCGAGGTATAGAACAGTTCTTCCTTGGTTATTACGGGCGTGGTCACTCTGAAATAACCTTCCTTGCGCTCGGTTATTTTTGCCCACTCTTCCAACTGATCTTTAATCACATTGCCTCTGGGTAGCCACAAAATCAATCCAGGCCCAATTTTCTCACTGGTGGTAAACAATTCCAGCTCCTGACCCAGTTTGCGATGATCCCGCTTTCGGGCTTCCTCCATCATCCACTCATATTGCTTGAGCTCCTCATCTGTTTTGAAGAGCAAACCACTGACCCGCTGCAGCTGTGGACCAGAGGCATCCCCTTTCCAGTAAGCCCCGCTCACAGAAACCAGCTTAAAAGCACCCAGTTCCGATGTCTTTTCTACGTGCGGCCCATTGCACATATCTATGAATTCTGCTTGCCCATTTTTCAGCACATTTTTATAAAAGGACAGCTCTTGCTCTCCTCCGGCTTTCAGGGCCTGCGCCATTTCTACTTTAAATTGCTGCTGATTTTGCTTCAGGTAGGCAATACCTTCATCTATTGGCAGATGGTAGCGCTCGAAGATCTGCCCCTGCTTGGCGATCTTCTTCATCCTCTTTTCCAGGTCCTTCAGATCCTCCTGCTGCACTGGAGGATCTGTGAGCACGTCGTAGAAGAATCCATGCTCGGTATCCGGCCCGATGGCCAGACTGGCTCCCGGGAACTTCTCCATGATTGCCTGCGCCAGGACGTGAGCCGCACTGTGGCGCCTGGTAGAGACCGGAAAATCGGTGATTTGCTTGCCCATATTGCTTCAATGAATGAGCAGCGCTGCATGACGGCAACCGAAATCGAACTGCAGATGATACAGGCCTGCTAAATCTGGAACTTATTCTTCACGGTGCAACTCGGGCAAATGCAGACCACTTCCCCCTTCACCCGCCGGCCCTTATCGGACTCGATTTTCCCCGTGGCGATGAATTCAAACGGAACACCCTCCGGAACATAATGCCCGGAACCATATTTGGCCGTACCTCGAATTTCATTCCCACAGGCATGACATTTCACCTTGACCCGTATGGACTCTGCCATGGACCCAGTTCAACAAAACACAATGCACTCACAAGCCAAATAAGCCATTCCCAACACCTCCACCGGATTTTCCGACCCAACCTGGCCAAGCACCACTGCAGCGGAGAATCAAGCAGCATCCCCGCTTCCGAACACTGAGCCAGATCCGGCAGCTACAAAGCCCACATCCCCCACCACCTCCCACATTATTGCCTATTTTTCCGCATTTCTTAACCCCTGGCGACCAGGGAAAATCCCCGCTCATATTTATCCAACCACGCACCTGGCCAGGTCTTACAGGAGTCTTACATTTTCAGAATCCTCTGCTTATTCTTCCTCACTTTAC
>JBHIXQ010000005.1:0-11639 GCA_041984705.1 Leptonemataceae bacterium
ATGACGTATATCGGAATCGAGTTCGTCGTCATCATCGTCGTCCAGGCACACAGCATCATCACCATTGATGCTGGCGATGCGCGCGCCGCGAAGAGCCTGGAAAACTGGCTGCGAAAGAATATCCAGACCTCCACCAATTGATACGTACTTTAAAGTACTTGACAGATGTGGGTTATGCGACATAATCCAGTCGCGCGTCGTATAAATAAATAGCGCAAAAAAATACCCCTCAGGAATCTGAGGGGCTGGGGCTTCCATTGGGAATGAATGGTTGGCGACATAATGACCCTATAGAAAGACATGTCAACCTTTTTTTGGAAGCCTCTCATCAAGCAGATGAGGTGGCGAGATGTCAGCAGATGAGCTGCATTATTTTAAGTTTGTAACCAGTGTTATACGCTCTGGCCTGTGGGCGAAGCTTTCCCCGGCGGCCAGAGCACTGTATCCTGTGCTTCTGAGCTTTTCAGATAGGCACTTTTCTCCGGTGTACCCGGGATCCAACCGACTTCTAGAACTGACTGGTTTTAAGCAGAAATCGTCGCTTCGGAGGGCGAGGGATGAGCTACAAGAGGCCGGTTTGATCCTGGTCAGGACCGGCACAGGCAGGACCAACTCCACCTACCATTTTCTTTTCGACTCCCTGAGGGGCTCCACAGCGCACCCCTGGGAGGCAACCGAAGCCCACTCTGGGGCAAACCTGACCGCCCCTCAGCCCCCTGCTGTGTCGACACCCAGAGGCGAATCCGGTCAATCCCCGTACAACCAGATCCATATATCCATAAACAATCAAGCAGATCCAGTACCCAGTGGCGGTGACTGGGAAAAGGCTCGAAATGAATGCCTGATGGCAGGTATCCCGCCCACCAATGAGAATGTGCAAAAAATCCTGTCCCGCGAGCATGGAACTGGGCCAATGGCCTGGAATCAGGTTCTGGAAAAGCTTCAAGGACGGATGTCCGAAAGCAGCATACATCTCCTGGAGAGCTGTTTTCGCGGTGAATCTGCCGGATGGATCCGGTTAAGCGATGAAGTTCCAGAATACTTGAAGACAATACTCTTGCAGATATGTGATCAAATTCTATTTGAGCCTGAACAAACGTCGGATGTATCAACCGAGCGACACAGGCACTGGAATCAACTAATATGAAACCTATTCGAATTTCCCATCCGCAGATCTATCCTTTCCAGGATTTTTCCGGCCCCGGTGCAGGGGAGATAGAGGATGGAAGGGTGAAGTCCTGGGTAAGCGAATCTTCGGAGGTTCCAGGTCTTGTGGCATGTCTGGGTAGTTTCTCAGAAGAGGTTTTTTTTAATCAGATTGTACTGGAGAAGCATCCGGAATTCAAAAATGCGTTTCCAGATAATTTCCGATTCGAGATCTCCCAGGATGGGCAGATATGGGAGCCAATCCTGAGAGAGTCGGACTTTCGGCATGAAGGGAAGGAGGTGATGACCTGGAACTTCCCATTGATCACGGCCCGTTATATTAAATTCCTCTTTATTAGAGATAAAAAGCAGGATGAAGGCTATGTCTCCGCATTTGGCGGCTTTCGCGTTATGGTTTCCGGTATTGTGGATATCCAGGTGTCCGGGGAGCTCGATCGGCTCTGGGTGAAGGATAATCTCATCGATCAGAGAAATGATTATGGATGGTCCAGCCCTCTTCGCAGCCGCCAGGAAGAAGAATTTATTCGCCTGGATCTGGGCTCTGTGAACCGGGTAAGCGAAATTCGACTACTTTCCAGGGCAGTGGAGGATCCGCTTTTTCCCGAGGGCTTTCATATTTCCTACAGTGAGGATAATATCTCCTGGCATCATTTAATGGAAGAAAGTGGCTTTCTTGCAGAACCAGGGCAATGGTACCGCTGGAGATTTCTGCCTCTAAACATACGCTATATTCAAATTACGATCTTCGAAAGTGCAAGAACCAGAGAAGGGAAGTATCTTTCCCAGATTATTGAGCTGGAACTGTTTGCTTCAGCAGATCCGGTGGAAAAGCAGGATCGCACGTTGCCAGCTGAGCCAATTCCTCATGCATCTGTGCTTCGGTCTGGAATTGTCCGACTGGCCCTGGATGGAGAAGCCAGAGATGGTGTGGTGGTGCAGGGAAGTGATCGTCGACTGCGAGATGCGACCAGCGATTTTAAAGGGATAGTGGAACTGGCCTCGGACGGAGAAGACCGGGAAGGGGTGGTAGTTCAGGGTTCCGATCGCAGGCTCAAGCCAGCCAGCGAAGACCTGGCGGGAATTGTCCGACTGGCCCGGAATGGGGAGGAGCGAGGACTTCATGCTGTGCAGGCAGACGATGATCGTCTTAAGCCGGCTACCAATGAACGGTCCGGGCTGGTAGAGCTGGCCGATGATGGCGAGGATCGCACCGGTGTAGTGGTTCAGGGAAGCGATTCCAGGCTGAAGTATGCTACGGAGAAGGCATCGGGAATCGTACGGCTGGCTCCGGCCGGCAGCAGCAAGCCTTCAGAGGTGGTTCAGGGAAGCGACCCCAGGCTGCGAGATGCTACCACTGAAACGAAAGGTATTCTTAGATTTGCGCGGGCCGGAGAGGTAGAACCAGAGACAGCGGTTCAGGGAAGTGATCCCAGACTGCGCCTGGCAACAGAGGAAACTCCGGGCATTGTGGAGCTGGCCTCCAACGGGGAAGCCCGGGAAGGGGTGGCTGTCCAGGGCTCGGATGCGCGCTTGAAATCAGCCAGCGCAGATCATGAAGGTATCGTCAAGCTTGCTCCAGAAGGAGCCGTGCTTTCCGGACATGTTGTGCAATCTACGGATCCACGTCTGAGTGATGCTCGTAAGCCTCTGGCCCATGAGCATGATTATGCCCCGCTACAACACGATTTTTCCAGTCATACCGGAACCATTCGTATAGAATCCTCCATGGGCAAAATCTACAATAGCGTTTCTCCTCCGCCGGTGGAGCATGCACCGGTTCAGGGAGTCAACAAAGGAGAAGGCGCCGGTCTAACCGGTAGATCCGAAGGTGACGGTGTCCTGGGCTACGGAGAAAAATCCGGTGTAATGGGTCTCTCTCGAGGTGGAGAAGGCGTTCGCGGAGTGGCCGGCTCAGGGCCTGGCGGAAGATTTCTTTCCGAAAGTTTCTATTCTATTGTTGCTGGCGGTCATGACGACCGCGAAGTGCCGGCTTCCGATCTGGGACTCTGGGTTCGAGGACTCAGCCGATTTTCCGGCACCATATTCGCTGGGAAAAGCGGGGACAGTCTGCAGGCTCCTGTAGCAGCGTTTATGCCGGTGCGTCAGAACGAGGTGCTGGGTGCGGGCGACGTTCTCGTTGCCACGGACGAAGAGGGCGTACTGGCTCGATGCTCACAGCGGGGTAGCCGCCAGGTCATTGGTGTTATTGTAGAAAAGGCAGCCATTGTGCTGAATCCTCCTGTGGACTATCTTCCGGAGCAGCACAATCGTAGCGGACTGCAAAAACCCGAAGGCATGGAACTGGTAGCATTCTTTGGAGTGGTTCAGCTAAGGGTATCTGCTGAAGGGGGCAAGATTGTGCCCGGAGATTCCCTGGTCGCCTCCTACCAGCCTGGTTGCTGCGAAAAGGCCACGGATAAAGATTCGGCCCTGGCCATCGTAGGTAAATCCCTGGGCTTCCACGAAAAAGGGGACGGCGTGGTCACTGCACTGATAACGGTGCGATAGTTGGCGCCGGACAATGGGGGCGTAGAGCCTCAGCTTTGCGGTTTTGCGGGAGCTCGCATCTCCTGGTAAAGCTCGTTTACGCTGTAGATGTACTGGCCCACTTCGTTTTCCGGAAGCTGGACTTCCTCGTCATCAATCTCTTCGCCGGCCATGCGAAGCTGGGTCACTCTGCGCGCATGCTCAACCGGGTGAATAACCCTTCGTAAAAGATAGCTGTTATTGGTTAGCAGCAGCGCAGAGATCATCACAAAGCCAGTAATCAGAATCATCAGCTCCAGGATTTTTTGTCGCCGGTTCAAGTCCTTTAGATTGAGGTAGATGACTTCTCCTGGATTGGGGCCGGGCATGTAAATATAGTCTCTTTCGTATCTGTAGGTGACCTCATCGCCTTCGTTGATCTTTTCTTTGGGAACATTGTAGATCTCGAATGCTCCTTCCGTGCCCGATTTCTCAACTCCTATAATCCATTCCGGAATCAAGAAAGGCAGTCTTTGAATTCCTTCTGACTCTGCATATTTTCGCACTGTTTCCGTTCGGACTCTGGTTTCGCTTTGAATCATTCTGGAATGCAGATGGCTGGTGGCCAGGCCGCCCAGAAATAGAAACAGAAAAAGGCCATCCAGGGTACTTGAGCCATCCGGCCGGAGACCGGCCTGTTTTTGCTGACGGAAATACTTTAGAGCTGGCACCAGACGGAGAAATCGTCCCCCTTCCAGAAGCAGCAGGCCCGGAGGACTGTCGAAGGCACCCTTTGCCGGTAGGGCCAGGGCGATTATTATTGGAATGGGAAGCAAAGCCCATATATCGAGAACAAATGATCCTCTGGCGTAGCTTTTCCCCTGGGTAGCCAGTCGGATGACGGTTTCCAGAAGAAACAACGAAAGCAAGGCCATATCAAGTTGCTTGAGCAGCTGGGCTGTGCTGAGTTTAAGATCCGCAACAGCGGTGCCTAATAATAGAAGAATCCCTGCAATGGTAAGGAGAGCAGAGAACAGATTGTACACTGGATGAGAAAGGATTGCTGTGCCGCGGCTACGAAGTCCCATGGAGTCCTGGATTGCGGGCTTTCTTTTCCTTGAATTACCCGGCCTGAATGCAATATCGGTAGTTCAATGAAGAAAATTGCAGAAATTCTCAAAGAAGAAGCCGGAAAGAGACCTGTTTTCTCATTTGAATTCTTCCCTCCTAAGAAGCCTGAGGGAGAGCAGACGCTGATGAATACAATCCAGCGACTGAAGTCTCTTGATCCGGATTTTGTTTCCGTTACCTATGGAGCAGGTGGCTCCACCCGGGAGAAGACCCGGCAATGGGTAAGGGATATCCAGGATAAACATGATATTACGGCGATGGCGCACTATACCTGCGTCGGACATGGCAAAGATGAGATTCTGTCCAATCTGAAGGATCTGTATTCGGACGGAATCCGAAACATTATGGCTCTTCGTGGGGATCCTCCAAAAGGAGAGAAAAACTTCACACCGCCAGAGGACGGGTTCGCCTATGGAAGCGAGCTCATCGAATATATTAAATCCACAGGTATGGACTTCGGTCTGGGCGGAGGAGGCTATCCGGAAACCCATCAGGAAGCGGCATCTCCTGAGCAAGATTTGCAAAATCTAAAGAAGAAAGTGGATGCCGGTGCCGAATTTATAGTGACACAGCTTTTCTTCAGGAATGATCACTATTTCAGGTATGTGAAACAGTGCCGGGAGGTAGGGATTACGGTTCCCATTATTCCCGGTATTATGCCCATTACCTCATTTGGCCAGATCCAGAAGTTTACGGAAATGGCGGGATGCGAAATACCGAATGAGCTAACTGAAGATATTAAGGCGTGTGGAGAAGATCGGGGCAGGCTTCTGGAAGTAAGTCTGGGATACTCTATTCGGCAGTGTAGAGATCTGCTGAAAGGCGGAGCGCCCGGGATTCACTTCTATACATTGAATCAGAGTCAGGCAACTTCCACGATTTTGAAGGCCATTAACTAGCCTGGCCAAGCGGGGGATATGAGCAGGGACAATGTGCTAACGCTGGCGAAAATCAGCGATATTACTACCAGGATCAATTCTGAACAGGATCTACACAGTTTGCTAACTGTGATTATGGATTCTGCTCGAGAATTGCTCCATACAGAGGGTGCTTCCCTGCTCCTCTATGATGAGGATTCCGGGGATTTGATTTTCGATATCGCCCGGGGCGATCGCAGTCAGTTGCTGGCTGCCCGCCGTATCCCCAAAGGCCAGGGCATTGCCGGCCAGTGCGCCGAGAACCGAAAAGCCATTATCGTTGCCGACGCTCAGAATGATCCCAGGGTTCTAAAGTCCGTGGATCAGGCCACCGGGTTTGTAACCCGGAATTTGATTGCTGTTCCCATGCTTGCACGGGACCGATTAATCGGGGTGCTGGAAAGTGTAAATACCCTGGATGGCCGGGACTTCGATAGCAAGGATGTGCGGTTGCTTACCTTTCTCTCTGGAATGGCCGGTATTGCTATTCATAACAGAAAGCTCTACCAGGATCTTCAGGGAAGGGTAGAGGAGCTGAACTGCATCTACGAGATCTCTCGCACCATCCAGCAGCATGATACCATCGATGAACTTTTAAATTCCATTCTTGGTGCCATTGAGCGAGTCCTGGAGCTGGAAAGACTGTCGCTGATCATGGAAGACCAGAGCGAAGAAGGCGGGTATCGAATTACCCGTACGCGTGGCTTCGATGTCCAGGATGGGGACATTCGTATTGGTCCGGATCAGGGAGTGGCTGGAATTGTTCTTCGATCCGGAAAGCCTCTTCTTGTGCGGGATGTGCAGAAGGATCTGGGCTTCACTCCGGAAAACGCAACCAGATACAAAACAGGGTCATTTATCTCCGTGCCTATCATGCAGGACGACCGAGTGATTGGTCTTCTGAATGCTGCTGATAAGAAAAACGGGATGCCTTTTGATCAGTTTGAGCTGAAGGTTCTCTCTACTGTAGGGTCGCAACTGGCCAGCGCCTATTTGCGAATCATTGCCCGTCGCAGAGAGTCAGAGATTCGCCAGTATAGAAAAGACCTGGAGACTGCAGCACAGATCCAGATGAACTCATTGCCAGAGATTCCCGGTGAGATTGCCGGGATTCGCATGGCTGCCAGATACGAAGCCTGTCGCGATGTGGGAGGGGACTTCTACGACTTTCACTATCATTCAGATAGCATTCTGTCTCTTGTGATGGCTGATGTTTCCGGGAAGGGAGTGCCTGCGGCTCTGTTTATGGAGTACTCCAAGACATTGCTTGCTTCCAATAGTCCAATTTTCCTTCATCCAGTGCGTACCCTGGAAAAGGTGAACGAAGAGATTTTTCGCGGATCCAGAATGGGGCTTTTTGTTACAGCCATGCTGATCCAGGTGGAAAGGGATCTTTCTAGATTTCGCATCGCATCTGCCGGACATAACCATCAAATTCTCTATCGAAAATCCAGCGGAAACATAGAAAGCCTGTCCGCCGGAGGGCCTCCTCTGGGCGCATTTCCCAATGCGAATTACAAAGAGACCATTGTTCATTATGAGCCGGGGGATCTTTTGATTCTTTACACCGACGGGATTACCGAAGCGCACAATAAGGAATTTGAACTCTACGGCGAAGAGCGGCTATTCTCGCTGGTTCCAGATATTGGAGAGCAGGAACCTCAGGATGTAGCCAGACGAATTATCGAAGAAGTGGCAGCTTTTCGAGATGGCGTAGAGCCTTCTGACGATACGACCTTGATGGCCGTGCGTCTCTAAACAGGCCACTTTTGTAGTGGCTTGCTACCCTTGCTCCTAATCTAACGAAGTTCAATTGGCCTCCTGGCTGTCCTGTGTTTCCGCTGGTTCAGGTCTGAGTTTAGAAAGGTTCTACCTGGCATTGGACCATTCCTGTTGCTCGCTTCTTAACGTCTCATTTTGCGATCAGATCTCAGGGCTGTAATTATCCTCGGTAGAAACGGCCGTTTTTTACGAAAATGGTTGCCACCCTTATTTCATATAATACAATTCAGGCAGAGAGCAATATGAAAACAGAAGTTGAAACAGAAATAGATACCGCTTCGGATGATGCATCTGTAGAAACCGAGGATCGGTCAGCAAGGGACAGAATCCTGGATGCGGCGCGAAAGGCCTTTTCGCAGAATGGGTACTTCGGTACATCAATCCGGCAAATCAGCAACCTATGCGGTCTAAAGCAGCCCAGTATCTATCACCATTTTGACAGCAAGGAAAATCTGTTTCGCAATGCTCTGATCTCATCTCATCAGGAGATGATGGATTTTATTAATTCTCGCACGGGTAACGGAAAGGACCTGGCGGAAGATGTAGTTCAGGTGTTTCATGCTTTCATGAATTTCCACAAGGAGCGAAGAGGAGCCCTCCATTTGCTGGGTAATTTGATTTATTCAGCACCAGATAACCTCAGAGACGAATACGCCGAGCTATATGGCCCGGAAATGACCGGTTCCATTGAAAGAATGTTCAAGAAATGGGATCCGGATAATCTGCAGGAAGAGCTCAAAATCTGCATCAATCACACCTTAACGGCCTATCTGATTGAACTTTCCGTGAGAGATAGAGGTCGTGAAGAAGAGAGTCTTACCCAGGCGCTTCGTTGCGTGAACTACATTCTTCGAATCAAGCCGGAGTAATACTGCCGATGGCGACCTTGTGAACGCCGCCTTTCGTTTTCCGGGTCAACCGGAGGCCCGGCCCTGAGTTCAATTCAGGGGTGAAAGAGAGGGTCACATTCGGCCCAGCCCCGGCCACATTTTCCGGCCGCGGGGTATCAGTCGCACTCATCCAAGCTTGCCATTTTCGTCTAAGATCTTATATTACCAGAACTGCCTCGGGCCTTCTTTTTTGTTGACATATCAAGATATCTTGATATAATGGTCATGTAATGTCCGAGGGCGTCCAAATCCTGAAAGCTCTGGCCGATGAGTCCAGGCTGCGAATTGTTCGGCTGCTTCTGAAAGGGCCACTTCATGTAAATGAAATCCTGGAAGTGCTGCAAATGGGGCAGAGCAGGGTATCGCGCCATCTAAAGATCCTGGCGGATGCAGGGCTCCTTGCCGGCAGACGCGAAGGATCCAGAATATATTATGGGATTAGCCCGGAAATCCGCCAATCCGCTTTACTTTCTTCTTTAGAGATGATGCTGGGCTACTTCGAATCCAGGGAAGAATCGTCCTCGCGCCCTGGTATGTGGTTACCCGAGGAATCTCTTCGGGATTTTGATAGATTGGCCAATGTGCTGGATGCCCGTAAGAGCCAGACTCTGGATCACTTCTTTCGCTACGGTGCTCTGCAGGATGAAATGCAGCGGGATTATGTGGATGCTTCCTTCTATAGAAGTGAAGTGGTTTCCATGTTGCCGGATGGGCCGGTTACCATCGTCGATCTTGGCTGTGGTACCGGCGAGCTATCCGTAGCCATGGCGGCCCCGGGAAGAGATATCATTTTAGTAGATCAAAGCCAGGCCATGCTGGATGAGGCCCGAAAGTCCCTGGGCGAAGTAAAGGATAGTAACCTGGATTTTCGTCTTGGATCCATGGAGCACCTCCCTCTGGCAAACGAAGAGGCGGATGTGGCTGTGCTGTCCATGGTGCTACATCATGTGCCGGAACCCATTGGCGCGCTGAAGGAAGCGGCCAGGGTACTCAAGCCGGGAGGCCTGCTGGTGCTGGCGGATCTGGATCACCATAATGAAGAAGTGATGCGAAGTAGCTTCGCGGATTTCTGGCTGGGGTTCGAAACAGATACCCTGGAACAGGATCTGGCAGATGCCGGATTTCAGGTAGAAGACACTCATTCTGGAAAAGGCGATGGCAGCCTTGCCTGTCTATTCTATCGAGCCGTTCGGCAGTCCATAGACGAAAAGCCCGATCGGGCAGAAGCCGAAGTTACGGCTACCGGGGCAATGCCCGGATAATGCAGTTTTACAGTTAATGTAATAGCAAAATACAACGTGCAGGAGAATCGAATGATTACTGAACAAAAAACTGATTACAAAGTGAAGGATATCTCCCAGGCCAAATGGGGCCGCGAAGAGATCATTCTCGCTGAAAAAGAAATGCCGGGCCTGATGGCTCTGCGTGAGGAATACGGCAAAGACAAGCCTCTGAAAGGAGCTCGAATTGCTGGATGCCTCCATATGACAATTCAAACAGCTGTTCTGATTGAAACACTGATTGAACTGGGTGCGGAAGTGCGCTGGTCAAGCTGCAACATCTTCTCTACTCAGGATCATGCCGCTGCAGCCATTGCAGAAACCGGTGTGGCAGTCTTTGCCTGGAAAGGTATGACTGAAGAAGAGTACTGGTGGTGTATTGATCAGACTCTGACTTTCGAAGGCGGCAAAGGACCTAACATGCTGCTGGATGATGGTGGAGACCTGACTGCTTATGTACACAAAGAGAAGTCCGAACTTCTGGGAGAAATTCGAGGCGTATCTGAAGAGACCACCACGGGTGTGCATGCTCTTTACAAAATGCTGAAGAAAGGCGAGCTGAAAATGCCTGCCATTAATGTTAATGACTCCGTAACCAAGAGCAAATTCGACAACCTCTATGGTTGCCGCGAATCTCTGGCAGACGGAATCAAGCGAGCCACTGACGTAATGCTGGCCGGTAAGGTCGCTGTTGTGGCCGGTTACGGTGACGTAGGTAAAGGTTCCGCTCAAAGTCTTCGCGCATATGGATGCCGGGTTATTATTTCTGAAATTGACCCCATCTGTGCTCTGCAGGCTGCCATGGAAGGATATCAAGTAGATACCATGGATGCATGGGCTGATCAGGCAGATATTTTCGTAACCACTACCGGTAACAAAGATATCATTACCCTGGATCACATGAAGAAAATGAAGGACGGTTCCATTGTATGTAACATTGGCCACTTCGATACTGAGATCCAGGTTGCGGCTCTGAATAACTCTGGAGCGAAGAAAACTGAGATCAAGCCTCAGGTGGACAAGTACACCTTCGACAACGGAAACAGCATCATCCTGCTGGCCGAAGGTCGACTGGTGAACCTGGGCTGCGCTACAGGCCACCCCTCATTCGTAATGTCCAGTTCCTTTACGAACCAGGTAGTGGCTCAAATTGAGCTGTTTAATAACAAATATGAGCTCGGAGTATACGTGCTTCCGAAACACCTCGACGAAAAAGTAGCACGACTGCATCTGGAGAAGATTGGTGCGACACTGACCAAACTGACTCCGGAGCAATCCGAATATCTGGGAGTGCCGGTAGAAGGTCCTTTCAAGCCGGAAAACTACAGATACTAAAAACTATTCGCCCCGGCCTGGCCGGGGCGACCTTTTGCAATTATACATTATATTAGAGACCCGTTCATCCGCGAAATTGTTGGAGTTAAATGGGGTCAGAAAGTCTGCAGGCAGGCGAAGTTGCCGGGACCTTTTAAGCAGGCGGCGCCGGTAACGGCATGAAAAACAGAGAAGGAGATATTATGAGCCAGACAGAGACACAGGATAGAACTAAGTTACTCTACGAGCAGCTTGAAAAGCGCATCCTGGTGCTGGATGGGGCCATGGGAACCATGATCCAGAAGCACAAACTGGAAGAGGAAGACTTCCGGGGAGAGCGTTTCAAGGATTACAAAGGAGAGCTAAAGGGAAATAACGACCTCCTAACCTTGACCAGACCGGAATTGATCCAGGAGATTCATGAGGAGTTTCTGGAAGCGGGATCCGACATCATCGAAACCAATACCTTTAGCTGCACTACCATCTCCCAGGCAGACTACGATTTGCAGGAGCTTGTGGATGAGTTGAATAAGCCAGTTTTTAAAGTTTCAACATTGGATGCCTTACGCAAGGCTTTGGAGTACTTGTCTTGAATCGTAAATTACTGACCGCTGAAGGCTACCAACGCTTACAAGATGAACTAAATGATTTGGTTCGTAAAGAACGCCCAGAAATTACTAAGATCGTTTCAT
>JBHIXQ010000005.1:11649-17525 GCA_041984705.1 Leptonemataceae bacterium
CTTT
This sequence comes from Leptonemataceae bacterium, assembly GCA_041984705.1. Classification (GTDB taxonomy): domain Bacteria; phylum Spirochaetota; class Leptospiria; order Leptospirales; family Leptonemataceae; genus UBA3465. The sequence continues at coordinate 11,654 of JBHIXQ010000005.1, forward strand.
CGCTGTCTCCGGATGTGAACGATCCAGGGTACCGGGCAGTAACCTATCAGGAAGTGGTGCTGGCCTACGAGCAGCAGGTGGAAGGTCTCATCAAGGGAGGAGTGGATATCCTCCTTGTGGAGACTGTTTTTGACACATTGAATGCCAAAGCAGCCCTTTTTGCCATTGAAAACGTCTTTGATCGAATTGGGTACACGGTGCCTACAATGGTTTCTGGAACCATTGTGGATCAGAGTGGTAGAACCCTGTCCGGTCAGACAACGGAAGCATTCTGGATTTCCATTTCTCACATGCCCCATCTGCTCAGCGTGGGATTGAACTGCGCTCTGGGTTCTGCTCAAATGAAGCCCTTTATTCAGGAGCTTTCCCGGGTGGCCGGCTGTCGCGTAAGCCTTTATCCCAATGCAGGTCTTCCCAACGAATTTGGCGGTTATGACGAAACCCCGGAATACATGGGAGAGCAGATTCATAACTATGCTAGCGAAGGCTGGGTAAACATTATCGGTGGCTGCTGTGGAACCACGCCTGATCATATCCGGGCCATGGCAAAATCCATTGAGGGAATCAAGCCCCGACAGCCCGCGAAACAGGAGCCCTATCTGAGGCTGTCCGGCCTGGAGCCTCTGGTGGTGCGGCCGGAAGCCAACTTCCTGAACGTAGGGGAACGAACCAATGTAACCGGTTCCAAGAAGTTTGCTCGTTTGATTCGAGAGGAGAACTACGAAGAGGCTGTGGCAGTGGCCCAGGATCAGGTGGAAAATGGCGCCCAGGTCATCGATGTTAACATGGATGAAGGGATGCTGGATTCCGAAGCCGCCATGGTGAAATTTCTGAATTTGATCGGTGCCGAGCCGGACATTTCCCGGGTTCCCATCATGATTGACTCTTCAAAGTTCAGCGTAATTGAAGCCGGTCTGCGCTGTGTTCAGGGTAAAGCTATTGTAAACTCCATTTCCATGAAAGAAGGGGAGGATGTATTCAAAGAGCAGGCTCGCAAGATTATGCGCTATGGCGCCAGCGTCATCGTTATGGCTTTTGACGACAAGGGCCAGGCGGACAGCTACGAAAGAATGATCGAGATATGCGGTCGAGCCTACAAGATTCTCACAGAGGAAGTGGGTTTTCCTGCTCAGGATATCATTTTTGATCCGAACATCTTTCCCATCGCAACAGGGATTGAAGAGCATAACAACTATTCAGTGGACTTCATTAATGCCACGAAATGGATCAAAGAGAATCTTCCTCATGCTCGAGTGAGCGGCGGTGTTTCCAATATGAGCTTTTCCTTTCGAGGAAATGAGCCTGTGCGTCGAGCCATGCACTCAGTATTTCTGTATCATGCCATTCGAGCGGGAATGGATATGGGTATTGTAAATCCGGGGCAGCTGGATGTTTACGATGAGATTCCCCGGGATCTTCGGGATCTGGTTGAGGATGTGGTCTTGAATAAGGACCCGGAAGCAGGCGAAAAGCTTGTGGATTTTGCTGAAAGCTATAAAGATGAAGGCGGTCAGGACGAGGGTAAGAAAAACGCCTGGCGCGAGGCCGATGTGGCCGAGCGAATCCGCCATGCTCTGGTGAAGGGTATTGTTGAATTTATCGAAGACGATACGGAAGAAGCCCGGCAGAAATTCGACCAGCCTCTGGATGTGATCGAAGGTCCGCTTATGGACGGCATGAATCACGTGGGCGAGCTCTTTGGCTCCGGTCAGATGTTTCTGCCCCAGGTAGTAAAAAGTGCCCGCGTAATGAAGAAGGCGGTGGCCTATCTCATTCCTTACATGGAAGAGGAGCAGAGAAAGAATCCTGGCTCCAAAAAGGAAGCCATCAAGGTGCTTCTGGCCACTGTTAAGGGTGATGTGCACGACATCGGTAAGAATATCGTTGGTGTGGTTCTGGCCTGTAATGGCTACGAGGTAATTGATCTGGGCGTAATGGTGCCCCGAGATAAGATCCTGGATGAGGCAGTGAAGCAGAAGGCTGATGTAATCGGTCTGTCCGGGCTCATTACTCCTTCTCTGGATGAGATGGTGGAAGTGGCCCGGGAAATGGAAAAGCGCAAAATGAAGCTTCCACTGCTTATTGGTGGGGCCACCACCAGCGAAGTGCATACCGCAGTAAAGATTGAGCCCAACTATTCAGGTGCTACAGTCCATGTGCTGGATGCATCACTGAGTGTGCCCATGGTATCCAACCTGTCTTCCGATACACATCGGGATAAGACTACCAGTGAAATTCGTGAGAAATACGAAAACATGCGAGAGCAGCATAAGAATCGTCAGGATGAAAAAGAGATCCTGGCATTCGACAAAGCAGCGGCCAACAGGCATAAGGTGAAGTTCGACGGAAATACCTTTGAACCCAAAAAGACCGGGGTATTCCAGATTGAGCCAAAAGTTGAGGATTTGATTCCTTACATCGACTGGACTCCTTTCTTCCTTACCTGGGAGATGCGAGGAAAGTATCCGGACATCCTGAAAGACCCCAGACTGGGCGAGGAGGCTACCAAGCTTTTTAACGACGCCAGGGAATTACTGGATCGCATTGTAAAAGAAAAGCTACTCCGGCCTCGCGGCGTTTACGGGATCTTTCCCGCCAATTCCACCGGAGAAGACATCAAGCTCTTTAAGGACGATAGTCGAAAGGATGAGCTGGCAGTGTTTCATTGCCTGAGACAGCAGGCCAAAAAGCGCTCAGGGCAGCCGAATCGTTCTCTGGCGGATTACGTGGCCCCGGAGGACTCTGGAGTGAAAGACTGGCTGGGAGCATTTGCCGTTACTTCCGGTATAGGACTGAACGCTCTGGTAAAAGAGTTCGATGACAAGCATGATGACTATAACTCCATCCTGGCGAAAGCTGTGGCGGACCGACTGGCCGAGGCATTTGCAGAGTATCTGCACGAGAAGGTTCGTAAAGAGATCTGGGGCTTTGGTTCCGGGGAGACTCTGTCCAACGAAGAACTGGTTAAGGAAAAATACCAGGGAATTCGTCCCGCTCCTGGATATCCCGCGCAGCCGGATCATACAGAGAAGATCACTCTGTTCAAGCTATTGAATGCTACCGAGGATGCCAGTATTCAGCTTACCGAAAGCCTGGCCATGATGCCTGCGGCCAGCGTAAGCGGTCTGTACTTCTCGCATCCGGATGCGGAGTATTTCAACCTGGGGAAACTGAACAAAGATCAGGTGGAAGACTACGCTAAACGAAAAGATATGCCATTGGATGAAATGGAAAAGTGGCTGGGACCAAATCTGGCCTACGATCGATAACGATTCTCTGCGACGTAAAGGGCTCGGCCCGCCCATGCGGTTCGGGCTCTGAAACAAACTGCCGGCTTCTCTAAAAAGGAGCCGGCTTTTTTTATGGGAGGCCCGGGCTAGAAAAGTTCTGCAAAATATTGAATGATCCCACTCAATCCTGCAGGCGCCGTAAGCGCCCCTATGATAAAGCCCACAATGGCACCTCCGATATGGGCCTCATGGTTCACCGATCTGTGTTCCGAACGAGCCATATAGATGCTTCCTGCAATGTATATGATGGCGAAAATCGGTGCCGGGATGGGAATCGGCAGGGGAAAGATTATTATGCTGTTGTCCGGGAAAAATACTATGGAAGCAAAAAGCACGCCGGCCACGGAGCCACTGGCCCCCAGACTGGCATAATTGGGGTCTTTGTGGTGCAACAGAAATGTAGCCAGATCCGCTCCCACAGCGGCCAGCAGGTAAGTCAGTAGCATTACACCGGGGGCTACCCTTTCCAGGCTGCTTCCAAAGAAATACAGGGTGATCATGTTAAAGAACAGATGGCCCCAGCCCATATGAGAGAACTGGGAGTAGATCAGGCCCCGAATCCCCTGGCCCTTTGCGACCAGATAGGGAAAGAAAAGAAAGTCCCGGGGTTCCTTCTTTTGCATGTAAATAAGGGTGACAATTACGTTGATTACGATTAGAAACAGAGTTAGCATACAGGTGTTTTTTCTGCGGCAAATTGGCCGCCGTTCCGATCTTATAACGGAGCAATTCTATGTCAGCCCGGGTCCAGAAAAAAATTGAAGACTACCGTAAAGACCGTTCCCTGCAGCAGGATTTCCTGCAGCAATGCAAGGCCGTTCCTGTAGAGGCCGTTCTATGGCCCGAGAAGTATTCCAGCCACTTTCCGGCGGATTACATGATCAAAAGGGGCAAGAAAGAGCTTCCGTATCCATTGCTTGAGACAGAGGATCGAATCAAAGTTCTTCAGGGACTGTTTCATCACTGGGCCGGCGCCGATGCCGATAGCCCGGAGCATCCTCTGGTGCTTTGCTATTATCTAAATGAATATCAAAAGCAGTTCAGACCTCTGCAGAAAAAGAAGGGCAGTGCACTGCAGCGTGCGACTCGCACAGTTCTGAACGAGAAGAAAGGTAAGAATGTATCTGCAGCCGAGTTGAAGCGTCGCGAAAAGGAAAAAGAGAAAGAGAAGCATTACAAAAAGCTTCAGACCTTGAAAAACAAGCTGCCTGTGGAAAAGAACTTCAAGAAGGCAGAGTCTTCTGAGATTCAGTGGGCTATCTTTCTGGCCCTCAGAGACCTGGTGCGAGACCGAGGGGAGCTTCTGGAAGGAGCCCACGAGGTGCCGGCCGAGCGCGTTCGAGATGTAAAAACATCGGACAATGACTTGAAGAAGCGCCTGGAAGAGGTGCTGGAAGAAAGCGATGATCTCCGGTCACAGCTAAAACGAGAAACCACTCGCGCAGATCTCCTGGAAGAAGAAGTGCAGCGGCTGGCAGAGCAGATTATTTCGTCTCCCACTACCATTGTCACCCGGGGGGATGCCTCGGAAATGGAAAGCCTGAAGCAGGAATACAACCTGCTTTCGCAAAAGTACGATGCTCTGGTAAGCAAGAACATCGATCTGGCGAATCGGCTGAACCGAGTGGACCAGGCTGTGCGTCTGGAACAGGTTCTGGATAATATCCGGGATCGAGTGAATAGCATTATTCGTTCAGGAGTGCTTAAAGAAGAAATCCTTCTGTCCCGAATTGGAAGCGAGGTGGAGCAGCTTCAACGAGCCAGGATCTATCTGGGCCGAGCTCTCTTCGATATGGGTATGCTCTATTTGCGAATGGGTAAAAAGGAAGCAGCCTTCCAGGAGCTCCGAGCGGCCCGGGAACTGGGTGTGGAAGACCCGGAGGCGGATCGATTCCTTCAATCCGTTCGATCCTGAGTTAGCGGTCCCAGAACCGGCCATATCTCTAGCGGGTGAGCGGTCATTTTCGCAGAGTCCCTGATTAAAAATTCATGCTGGCACTGGTTCAAAGAGTAATCGAGGCATCCGTTATAGTAAACGGGCAAAAGGTATCCGAGATAGGCAATGGAATGCTTATCTTTCTGGGCGCATTGCATGAAGACGATGAGTCAGTGGCCCGGAATCTCGCAGCCCGGCTCAGCAAATTTCGCATCTTCGAAGATGAAAATGGCAAAATGAATCTTTCGGTTCTGGATACCGGAGGCCATGTTCTGGTAGTTTCTCAGTTCACTCTATGTGTCGATCTATCCAGGGGGAATCGGCCTTCCTTTGGGCCGGCAGCGGAGCCAGAAAAGGCAAGGCGTCTATACAATGAATTCTCCCTGGCTCTCTCGGAAGCCGGGGTGCCAGTGCAAAACGGCGAGTTTGGTGCAGATATGAAGGTTGGTCTTGTGAACGATGGACCGGTAACCTTTATGGTATCCGAGCCACGGTGAATCGGGCAATACGATGCGGGAACAGCCCGACCCGGGTCGGGACTTTTAATTTTCTCGCGACCTGCGATATTCGAAAATCGAAAATCGAAAATCGAAAATCTGAAGGTGGGGTGCCGGTTCTTTTTCAGCTAAACCGCCATCATAGATAT
>JBHIXQ010000005.1:17557-17816 GCA_041984705.1 Leptonemataceae bacterium
CCACCGAAACAGTAACCTTGTGTTTTCCGCCTCCAAAGAGAACTCCTCTTAAAGGGCTGACATCTTGATAATCCCGGCCCACAGCGGCCTGGATATATTCATGGGTTCGCAGCTTTCCGTTGGTGGGATCCAGATCCAGCCAGCCGTGCCCTGGAATGTAAATCGAGACCCATGCATGGCTGGCATCGGCACCCTGGAGTCGGGGCTGTCCTGGAGGTGGATAGGTTTCGATGTAGCCGCTTACGTATCTGCAGGGAAG
>JBHIXQ010000006.1:0-16703 GCA_041984705.1 Leptonemataceae bacterium
TCGTCTGTAAGCCAGAAGCCCTTCACATGAAGATCCCGGGCATTCCCTCCCGTAATCCAGTCCGGGCGCGTAAGCGCGGAAAGATCAAATAGTATCTGTAGGTTGTCAGTGTTTTTCAGACCAAACGGGCCGGCGCTTCCGGCAACGCTTCCAATCTTCTTGAAATCTTCATCGGCTGCCGGTTCCAGCTCGCTGCATCTCAGATGATTCTTCAGCTTTACTTCGTTAATGTCTCGGTCCCCGCGAATGCCAATGAAGACCAGACCATTTTCTGTGCGATACAGAACACTTTTGAGCAAGTCCGTCGAATCGACCTTCAGAAACCTGGCCAGCTCTTCAATGGTCTTGATTTTAGGAGTATCGATAGACTCCATATCCTCCATGGTTGGTGGATTCGGTCGATTCGTTTCCGCACCTGCTTCCAGGGATTCTTTATAGATCACAGGGGTCTTTTCCTGGTTACTGCGGTATTTCTCGGAAAGTAGCAGAATCTCCTCTCCGATTTCTGAAGGCACCATAAACTCCTCGGATCCGCTTCCGCCCATGGCTCCGGAATCTGCCTCTACCGGTACCGTTTCCAGCCCCGCTCTTTGAAAGATTCGGCGATAGGTCCTTCGCATCTCCTGATAGGTTTCATCCAGACTGGCTTCGTCTGCATGGAAGGAATAAGCATCTTTCATGATGAATTCCCGGGAACGAATCACGCCGAACCTGGGACGAATCTCATCTCTGAATTTAGTATGAATCTGATATACGTTTACAGGCAGATCGCGGTAGGACCGGAGCACCTGCTGCATTAGATCTGTGAATGATTCCTCATGCGTGGGACCCAGAACGTTCCACACTTCATGTCTGTCATGAACGCGAAACATCTCTTTGCCCATGGCGTTCCATCGTCCGGACTTTTCCCAGAGTTCGGAAGGGATCAGCACAGGAAGCTGAAATTCCAGGGCTCCGCTGCGGTTCATCTCTTCCCGGACGATATTTTCGATCTTGCGAATCACCCGCAGGCCGGCCGGAAGTATATGGTAGAGACCGGCCCCGACCTTGCGAACAAGGCCGGCTCGAAGCATCAGTCGGTGGGATGCGACCTGGGCATCCTGGGGATCTTCTCTAAGAGTGGGAATCAGGAAACGCGAAGCTTTCATCTGGAACGAGAATTAGCCCGGTCTCTGTGAGGACAATCAGAATGTAAGTACATCCACCACGTCTTTGTACATGATCCACAGGCCCAGACTTACCAGTACAATGAATCCAAATCGGTACAGACCTTCCATCACGTTTCGAGACAGGGGACGACCGGCTATGGCCTCCATCAGGAAAAACACAATGTGTCCTCCATCCACTACGGGAAAGGGAAGCAGATTAATGACCATCAAAGCAATGGATATGGCAGCCATGAGATGAAAGTATTCTGTGAGACTGGATCGGGCGATGGCACCGGCATAGGCAAACATTCGCACGGGTCCGGCCGCATTATCGATAAATGAGACCCTGCCGGCAAAGATCTGACCAAAGAATTCGGGATACAGCATCACCGCCTGATAGGTTCTTTCCAGACCTCGCTTGAATCCTTCTCCCGCAGAGGGCAATTCCCCGGTATGGGGATCAATCACCTGGGCCGGACGAAATCCCATGAGACCAATCTTTTCGCCCAGTACATCTGCTTCGTATTTGTGATCATTCAGTCTCAGCTCGGTCCGACGCTTCTGAGAGTATCTTTCTGCCAGGCTTCTATAGGAAAGAGATGGGCCATCGGCAAACTTTAGATCCCCCAGTAATCTCTGATGAGCCGGAGCATGAGATACAAGCTGCTGATCCGGAACCAGGGCATTGTATTTTTCATCTTTGATGTTTCGTAGCCAGACTCGGTACTCGCCTTCTACCGGTACCTGGACTGTAACTTCTTCTGTAAACCAGGGGGCCAGCCAGGAGGCCGTTTCTCTTTTGACTCGCACCGCCACTGTGCCATCGCTATGCTGTCCCAGAAGCCTCTGTAGATCCAGCACGGATGTTGGTGTTGTCCCTTCCACCGAAAGGATTATATCTCCTTCATGAAGATAGGGCAAGGCGCGCAGATGATCCGGCGGTTCCGTCTTCCCAAATATTTCGTTGAAGCGATAGCTCATAACAGCCCCGAAGGGATAATCCACTCGAAGCAATCGATCACCGGGTACTCGAATTCCAATGGAAGCTCTACCGGCAGCATCCACAGCCGGAGTAATGGTCAATTCCACACTCTGGCCATCTCGCATTACCTGAAACGGCAGCGGCTTTCCGCCAGATAGTATGACCTTATTCTGGATATCGTAGAAATTTTCCACAGGTTCGCCGGCAATGGCCACGACTCTGTCGCCAGTGCGAAGGCCTCCCTGGTGGGCCGGAGAATCCACACCCAGTTCTTCGAGAATCGTTACTTCATTGGAAGGAGGGGCCGTAAACATTCCCAGACCCAGAAAAATAATGGCACCCAGGATCAGATTAAACAATGGGCCCCCCAGTACGGGTACAATTCGCTTGAGTGGAGGCACCGAAAAGAATCCGCCTGGAACGTCCCGGCCTTCTTCGTAATCATCTCCGTAGAATTTTACATAGCCTCCCAGCGGAATGGCCGTGATCTGCCAGGTAGTATCGCCAATCTTCTTTTTCCAGATTCCGCGACCATAACCAACAGAAAAGATTTCCGCTTTAACACCCACAGCCTTGCCCATGAGAAGGTGGCCCAGTTCATGGATGATGATGCAGACTCCTAGCATGAAGATGCCAGCCAGTATTGTAATTACCATTTATTGCTTCCTCAATCGTTGGAGCTCGACGCTCCGGGTAGATATGATTTCTTTAAGGTCTCCACTGCTATTCCTTCGCACTGAGAGCTCCCAGCTTTTGCAATAGATCGCTTCTTGTTTTTTCATCCGCAGCGATAAGCTCTTCCAGTTCGGTGGTTTGCTGAATGGGCATGGACTGCAACGCCCGATCGATGGTTTCCGGAATCTGACTGAAAGAAATACGATCCTTCAAAAAGGCATCCACGGCCACTTCATTGGCAGCATTTAGAATCGCTGGCGCGGTACCGCCGGCTGCCATGGCTTTTCTACAGAGCATAAATCCAGGAAAACGCTCATCTACCATTTCAAAAGATAATGCCGGCCAGGCTTCCGGAAAGGACATTTCCTGGTGGGCTTGCGGCACACTTTCCGGATAGTGCAGCGTATGAGCCACAGGAAAGATCATATCTGGCTGGCTACAGGACAGATGAAAGCTTCCGTCCCTGAGTTGAATCATGGAATGAACGATGGAATTTCGGTGAATTCGAACATCCAGCTGTTCCGGTTCGCAGGAAAACAAAAACCTGGCTTCGATTAGCTCCAGGCCCTTGTTGATCATTCCTGCAGAATCCACGGTAATCTTGGGTCCCATGGTCCAGGTGGGATGATTCAATACCTCTTCGCGACGAGCTTTCTGAATTTGTTCGGCCGTCCAGTCTCTAAACGGGCCACCGGATGCAGTTAATACAATTCGATGAATATGATCCAGGTTCTGACCTTCCAGGAGCTGAAATAGAGAGTTATGCTCGGAATCCACCGGTACTATGCAGGCCGTGCTGCTGGAGTTCTTTGCGAAAGCTTGATGAGCCTGAATGGCAGGGCCTGCTGTTACCAGGGTTTCTTTGTTTGCAAGAGCGATCTTTTTTCCGGACTCGATGCCAGCCACAGTGGCCCGGATGCCGCAGGCACCGACCACGGCCGTGAGTACTGTATCCGCCCTGCTTTCCTGCACCATTTCTACCAGGCCCTGGGCCCCGCGAAAGAAACGCACAGCAGGAAACTGAGACTTTAGATCATCGATGCCATAGTCAAACGCATCCTCATGACTGATGCAGGCAAGCTCCGGTTTGAACTCCTGTAATAGCTGCTGGAGCTTTTCCAGAGAGGAATGTACGCTAACAGATTCCAGGCGAATACCTGGAACTCTCTTTAGATAGCGAATCGTGGTGCCTCCAACAGATCCGGAAGCGCCTAGCAGACACAACGATTGCGTGGGCTGAGCCTGGTCGCGTCTGATTAATGAAAAATCCATTCTACCGATAGAGAAAGTATACGGTGCCCAGTGGTATGGTAAAGAGCAGAGCGTCGATCAAATCAAGTATGCCACCATGCCCTGGAATCATAGATGCCGAATCCTTGATTTTGGCATCCCGCTTGAGCTGACTTTCCACCAGATCTCCAAAAACCGATACCACAGAAAGTACCGCAGTCAGTACTCCTGCCTCAACATAACCTAACATCTCATGGCCACCATGGCCTGTAAAATGCTGCCATGAGTAGAGAAATCCCTGATTGAAAGCAACGGCAAACACTACCCCGCCAATATAGCCTTCGTAGGTTTTACGCGGGCTTACCTTCAGGCCTGCATTATGCTTTCCAAACCATTTTCCGGCAAAATAGGCCCCCGCATCGGTCATGATGGTGGCCAGAGCAATGAATACAAAGTAAAAGACTCCCATCTTTAGCTGAAAGAGAGGGAAGATCATAGCCAGTGGTAGAGCCACATACAACGGAGCAAAGATAGTGGTAGATGCCGAAAAAATGGCCCCATCTATGGGTCGAAATACCAGCTGAAGACTGGCCGTAAAAATTACAGAGATGATTAGAATCATCGGAAATGTACCGGTCCAGGGTGTGAACCACTGAGCAGGCAGTCCGCTGGCCAGGGCCAGTTCCGGATGCTTTCGGGCCGCATACATCAAATAGAAGTTCACCAGAATCAGAACCATCATCAGGAAGCCAGGCAGTCGGAGAGGTTTTCCCTCCAGCCCACGATCGCTCAAGCGATAGAACTCCTCCACTCCCAGAAAGGATACCAGTCCTACCAGAATGACCACACCCGCGGAATAGAACGCTGTATTATAATACAGTGCAACAATTACCACTGCGCCGATGGTTAACCCGGAAATGATTCGTTTCGTTGTTTCGCCCATGGCAGGCTTTCTCCTTTCTGTCTTGCAACTCTGCTTGAATCTTTGTATCGAAGCGCCATCAGAACCAACTCAGGATCCATCGCTATGGATTCGCTGAGGATCCTCAAACGCCAGACTGCCAGATTACCTGTGGATTCAGGATTCCTCCTGAATGCCTCCGAATCGGCGCTGACGACTTCGGAACCATTCCAGAGCCCGGTTCAGTTCTGTGCTATCAAAATCCGGCCAGTACACCTCTGTAAAGTAGAGTTCCGCGTAGGCACATTGCCAGAGTAGAAAATTGGAGATCCTGTATTCGCCCCCGGGGCGCACCAGCAAATCCACATCCCCCAGTCCGGCTGTGTAAAGTTCGGATTCCAGCTCGGCCTCTGTTACAGGTTGAACGGCTCCTTTCAAACGTCGAAACCATCCGCCGGATCGCTTTTTGATTAGATGATTGCATGCACGGACGATTTCGGCTCTGGAGCCATAGTTAATGCAGAAATTGGCCGTAAGGGTTTTTAGATTCCGGGTGGCCTCCATGGCCCTTTTCAGCACTCCAGACGGTCCAGGAGGAATACGGTTTATGGCACCGCTGCATTGAATGCGCACTCCCTTCTCCAGACAAACATCCAGATACTTCCCAAAAAACTCCTCCATCAATCCCCAGAGTGCGGTGACTTCTGTATCCGGACGCTTCCAGTTCTCGGTGGAAAAGGCATACATGGAAAGAATAGGAATGCCCTGCTCGATTACATCATCCAGCAGTCGTCGCAAAGCTTCGCCGCCTGCACGATGACCTTCCTGCCTGGACAGGCCCCTGGACTTAGCCCAGCGACCGTTCCCGTCCAGGATGATGGCTATGTGATTTGGATTGGTTTGGGACTGGCCCAGGGGATTACCTCAGACGGTGAGAATGCTTTCTTCTTTCTGTTCTGCCAGCTTCTCTGCTTCTGCGATGGATTGATCTGTAAGCTTCTGGATCTCTTCCTGAGTAGATTTTACATCATCCTCTGGCAGACCGCTGAGCTTCTTCACATGGTCATTTGCATCCCTGCGAACGTTTCGTATGGCCACCCGGGTTTCTTCCAGACGTCCTTTGACCTGCTTAACCAGTTCCTGGCGACGCTCCATGGAAAGCTCTGGCAATACCAGTCGAATCATGGTTCCATCATTTTGAGGGGTCAGGCCCAGATCACTTTTCTGGATGGCTTTTTCGATATCTCCCAGAGCACTCTTGTCGTAGGGAGAAAGAAGCATCATTCGCGCTTCTGGAATACTCAGGGATGCCAGCTGATTGAGCGGCGTGAGAGTTCCATAGTATTCCACCTGAATTCCATCCAGCATATTGGGAGTGGCCCTTGCTGCTCGGATGGTGGCCAGATCTCGTTTGTAGGCCTCGATGCTCTTTTGCATCTTTTCTTCTGCTTCCAGCAGAATCTCTTCAACGCCACTTTCTTCAGGCATATTCCAGTCCTTCCTTTGACGAGATAAGAGTACCGATATCATCCCCGGCAATCAATTTCTCGAGGTTTCCCTCTTTGAAAATATCAAAAACGATAATGGGCAGATTGTTTTCCATGCACAGGGTCAGTGCTGTGGTATCCATGACTTTCAGTCTTCGCTGAATGGATTCCATATAGGAAATATGTTTAAATCGCTTCGCATCCTGATTCTTCATAGGATCCGAATCATAGACGCCATCCACTTTAGTAGCTTTCAGGATTACCTGGCTTCCCACTTCTACAGCTCTCAAAGCAGCTGTAGTATCTGTGGTAAAATAGGGATTTCCGGTACCGCCTGCAAAGATTACAATTCGATTCTTTTCCAGGTGGCGCATGGCCTTTCTGCGAATATACGATTCGCAGATGGATTTCATTTCAATGGCGGATTGAACTCTTGTGATGAGCCCGATGCCTTCGCAAGCATCCTGGAGAGCAAGAGCATTGATGACTGTGCCAATCATGCCCATGTAATCGGCTGTGGCCCGGTCCATGCCGGCCTCTGCGAACTGGGACCCCCGGAGGATGTTACCGCCTCCAATTACTACTGAGACGGCCACTCCGGCTTTGTGGCAGAGCTTGATTTGCTCCGCCACTTTACGAACCAGATCTACCTCCAGTCCGTTGCTTCCCCTTACAGTGAAGGATTCTCCGGAAAGCTTCAGGAGGATTCTTCGATAGGGAAAACCGGACATGGAATCAACCTACCTGATAGCGGGTGAACCTTCCAACGGTGATGTTCTCACCGAATTTGGAAATGGATTCTTTAACCAGATCCTGAATGGTAGTTTTGGGATCCTTGATATAGGGCTGTTCCAGCAGAGCCACTTCGGAATAGAATTTCTTCATTTTTCCCGGAACGATCTTTTCGATCTGCTCTGGCTTTTTGCCTTCTTCTTTGAGCTGAGCTTCTACAACCTGCTTCTCACGCTCCACTTCTTCTTCTGGAATTTCTTCCGCAGTTACTGCCAGAGGAGCCTGGGCAGCAATCTGCATGCAGATATCCTTTCCCAGTTGTCCAAAATCATCATTTCGGGCAACAAAGTCCGTTTCACAGTTCAGTTGAAGCAGAACTCCGATGTTTCCTTCTCCGTGGATATAGGAAAAGATGCGACCAACACCGGTAGTGCGATCCATTCTCTTGGCAGCTTTGGCCAGACCTTTGGAACGCAGCGCATCGGCAGCTTTCTTGATATCTCCGCCCGTTTCTTCCAGGGTGCGCTTGCAATCCATCATGCCAGCGCCGGTCATTTCACGAAGTTCTTTAATTTGATCAGTACTTACGGCGGCCATTATGCTTCCCCTTCCGTTTCCGTTTCTTCCTCACCGTCGCCCTTAATGTAGGCTTTGGCTTCTTCATCTACAGGCTCGGCTGAACCTGGCGCAATAGGTGCATCCTCGATAAACTCGCCAGATTCGTCATATTCCCCTTTGTAGCGGATGGAATCCACAGGGATGGAATCTGGATCGAATTGCTCATCGTCATCGGTAAACTCGGATGTTCCCACGATACCTTCGGTTCCTTCGATGATTGCATCGGCCATGGTCTGCAGAAACAGGGAAATGGCGCGGATGGCATCGTCATTGCCAGGAATCGGATAGTCGATGAGCTCAGGATTACAGTTGGAATCCACTACTGCATAGATCTGAATGCCCAGATTCTTCGCTTCGCGGATGGCAATGGCTTCTTTGCTGGGATCGATTACGAACATGATATCCGGAGGCGTTGCCATATCCTTGATTCCGGAAAGGTTCTTTCGCAGATTATCCAGCTCTCGCTGTAGCATCAGAACTTCTTTTTTGGTTCTGGCTTCTTGCTCGAAAGTGCCGCTTTCTTCCATGGCTTCCAGTCTCTTCAGACGAGCGATGGATTTCTTTACAGTATTCCAGTTAGTAAGCAGTCCACCGGGCCAGCGAGTGTTCACGTAGAACATTTTGCATCGCTTGGCTTCACGCTCTACGGCGCCTCGGGCCTGCTTTTTAGTTCCTACGAAAAGTACCTTCTTTCCACGGTGAGTAGCTTCCCGCAGCGCTTCATAGGCGATTTTGGCCATTTGAACGGTCTTTTGCAGATCAATGATATGAATTCCATTTCTTGCAGTGAAGATATAGGGGGCCATGCGAGGATCCCACTTACGAGTCTGATGACCGAAGTGAACTCCAGCTTCCAGCAGGGTTTTCATTGAGATGGTCGACATTAATTCTTTCCTTTCTTATATAGAAGCCAGCCACCCACCAGGAGTCCAATCACAGCTCCGGGAGTAACCGTAACTTCCAGGATCTTTATAATATAGAAATCCTTTGCTACAGTGAGCGGTTCACCGGTCAGGCTGATATCCAGAAAGGCCAGCCCGAAAACTCTGTGCAGCAAAGACCCGGCCACCGAGCCCAGAAATGCACAGAGTATTAATGTGAGGATTGCGAAGCTTATGGAAAGCTTCCCCATCTATCCGCCCGATGACAAAGTTGAAAAGACGTCAACCCAGTCAATCCATTTCATTAATTTGGCTGCCCGAAAGGAGAAATTTCCAGGATTATGTCTCATAGCTAATTCTGCCATTTCTGCTCTCGAATCGATTTGGCCGGCTGAAAAGGACTACTCACCGAGCATCGGCCTGACCGACGCCGCGACCTGGTAGAGCCCCACCATCGGGAGCCGGCCTCAGTTTCCAGACAGTTTGACCGATCCCATTCTGCCAGTCAATGCCAACTCAATTTAGCCCCTGATTCGAGACATCCAGATCAGCTCACCTTCCAACACGATGATAGAATGAATGATTGATGGATTAAATCGGGCAACTCCAGCAAAGACCGGGGACCTCTCATCCTGCAGTCCCGTTCGATTCTCGCCTGATCGCCTCAAGAATGGCAGCCCTGGACGGAACACCCTGTAACTGGCCCCGATCTCCGGTATAGATCCGACAACAATTGCCAGAATCCTCGGAAGGCTCCAGCTCCCGACCTTCAACAAGCACTGTGGGAGACCCATAATTCCGGAAGTCCGATGAAGAATCTACCGTAGAATCGATCATTTCAATGGAACAGTCCACTCCTTCGGATGAGCATATTTCTTCCACCAGGCTCCGCGCCTGGCCGTAGTTCGGACAATCCGGCTCATATATGATAGAAATCCTCATTCCTTCTACAGAAAAGTGACCCGACTGGCTTCTGACTACCCGACAAACACATGCAAAACTCGAGGCCAGCCCAGAAACATTAAAACATTTTAACTACAAATTCGTCCAACCAGACTCACAGGACAGCCGCCACATCCATTGCCTCTTCGAACCATGACATACAGCTTCTACAAATTCATGCTCTTTTGTGCACTACCCGTGCTACTCATTATTGTTCTACCACAAACAGCCAGAGCCGGACCCTGGTCCCTGTATCTCGGCGGTAGCGGCCTTCGCCTTCAGCTGGACGATGCAAGCCTCACAGATCTGGGCAAGGACCGGCATAATTATTTCCTGGATCAGATCAATGGCAGCGCGGTCACCGAAAGCCAGCGATTTCTGGGCTACATCGCTCTACAGAGAATGGACAATAGTAGACTGAGAACCCTGGATCTGAGTTCAGGAAGCCTGCAGATTCGGTATTCGGAGGCCCGGGATCCGTGGACCTTTCGACTGGGTTATAGACACGCGGTCGGCATCGTAACCTGCACAGAATGCAGCGCCTATGGCGGATACTATCGCTGGCAGGTGCTGGATGAACTCAGAAAGGGAAACCAGGAGCCAGCCTTTCTTTTGTATGCCCAGGAATTCGCAAGAAGCCAGGGAGACGGACTGGCTCGATTCGACCTGCTGGAGTTTGGCTGGACCTATCACTTTCGAAAAGGGGCGGCCCTGGACCCGTACCTGGGGCTTATGAGCCGAATGGGCACCTGCAGAATGGAGACCTTTCACGGCAACTGCTCGGCCGGATTTGTGGGGATTCATACAGGGCTCCGGATTCGATCCTCAAATCGCACTTTTCTGGAGATCGAAGCAGAATACAACGTGGGCCGAATCATTTCAGTAGGTCGAAGCTCATCCGCAGGACTGAATCTGGGGCTGAGCTGGATGCTCTGAGGAGGCGCAGGGCCTGAAGCAGCCGGAGGGACGCTGGACAAAGGGGAACTCGAAAATGGCCGCGGACAGAGGAAGGAAAGGCCAGCACAGCGAAGGCGATGGAATCGATCGCCAAAGCCAATACCTCTCTAGATGTCCGAACGTCGGGTCATGCGATTGCATCGCTCGAGTCCGGGAAAAGCCAGACGAGCCCCCTCCAGGGTCACCCGGCTCTCAATCACAAGACGACGAGTCCACAGACTGCACCAAACAGGACCTGTTTTTCGTCATTGAAATTGCTGCAAAAAGACTCCGAAACTGGCAAAATGCCCTTGAACCACCGGATTCGTTGCCGAATTCTGCGTTCTATTCGCGAATGCCCTTTGACGACATATTCCACGAATTTCTTCACATTTTTTCTGTAACCGAACCACAAAAATATTGACTCAATCACCGGAGGATCATAAGACTTTCAGACTCCGTAAGCGACCTGGTTCGAGTGCGGATTAATGAGACATAATCCAGAATTTTCATACCCGAAACTGGAATGAATGGTTACAATAGCGAAACTGCTTCGGCACTTCGCCGGGAACTGAGAAGGTCCCGCTACTCGCTGTTCGGGTCCGGCAGCATCTGAAAACTCCGGGCAGCTTCAGGTAGGATTGTCTCCTTCTCTTTTTCCGTCTCAGGACGGAAGCCGCTCTGGCGGCAGACGCCTTCGGTCGTCGGATGTCCGTTAATACGGCCATCTATTAGTTTATTTATGAGGTAGTGTCAGAAATGCGAGTCAGCCGCTTGTTTACGTCCCAGATCCAGGACGCCCCCGCCCTGGAATCCTATGATAATCCCCAGGAGCAAACCCGTATTCGGGAGCTCTTCCAGTGGACCCGTCGTACATCCAGAATTGTTAATCCCGATGGAACCGTGGTCTTTGAAGCGAAAGATGTAGAGGTTCCGGAAAAATGGTCCCAGGTGGCCGTGGATATCCTGGCCCAGAAGTACTTTCGAAAGGCAGGAGTTCCCAGATTTAGCAAAGCAGTGGCCGAAGAAGGTGTTCCCGCCTGGCTGCAGCGCCGGGAGCCAGATTATGATCGGCTGAACGAGCTACCGGAAAATGAACGATTCGGACCGGAAACCAGCGCCATTCAGGTATTCCATCGACTGGCCGGTTGCTGGACCTACTGGGGTTACAAGAACAACTACTTCTCCAGCGAAGAAGATGCACTGGCTTTCTATGAAGAGATGATGTACATGCTTGCGAATCAGATCGCAGCACCCAACTCCCCGCAATGGTTCAACACCGGGCTCCACTGGGCCTATGGCATCGATGGCAAAGGCCAGGGACATTACTATATAGATCCGGCCACCCAGGAATTGATTCGCTCCAAGAGCGCCTACGAAAGACCTCAGCCCCATGCATGCTTCATTCAATCCGTAGATGATGATCTGGTATCCGATGGCGGCATCATGGATCTATGGGTGCGCGAAGCACGACTGTTCAAGTATGGCTCCGGCACAGGAACCAACTTTTCCAGTCTGCGCGCTGAAGGCGAACCTCTAAGCGGCGGTGGAAAGAGCTCCGGACTTATGAGCTTTCTGAAGATTGGTGACCGTGCGGCCGGCGCTATCAAGTCCGGAGGCACCACGCGAAGAGCAGCCAAGATGGTATGTCTGGATATGGATCATCCAGACATCGAAGAATTCATCAACTGGAAAGTCATCGAAGAACAGAAGGTTCTTTCCCTGGTGGCTGGCTCCAAACTGGCAAACAAGCACCTGAACAATATTATGAAGATCGCTTCTGAATCCGGAAGCGATCCTGCACAGAACGCAGATCTAAAGAAAGCGATTATCGAAGCTCGTAAGGCTGAAATTTCTGAAAACTACATCCGACGAGTTCTGGACCTGGTGGATCAGGGACACTCATCGATCCTATTCGAAGAGCTCACCACCGACTGGCAGTCCAGAGCGTATCAAACTGTTTCCGGCCAGAACTCCAATAACTCGGTGCGAATCAACGGCGACTTTATGAATGCCGTGGACAATGACGGAGACTGGGGTCTGTATTGGAGAACGGAAAAGGAAGATGCAGCCGAGCAAAAGCGCAAGCCTACAGCGGTTCGCACAGTAAAAGCCCGAGAACTATGGGAAGACATTTCCTTTGCGGCCTGGGCCAGCGCCGATCCAGGGGTTCAGTTCGATACCACCATCAACGAATGGCATACCTGCCCGGAAGATGGTCCCATTCGAGCCTCCAATCCCTGCTCCGAATATATGTTTCTGGATAATACGGCCTGCAACCTGGCAAGCCTGAACCTGATTCGTTTCCTGAACGAGCAATCCGGCGAAGTAGATGATATCGCGCTGCGTCATGCAGCCCGTCTGTGGACCATCGTTCTGGAAATTTCAGTAACCATGGCTCAGTTTCCTTCTAAAGAGATCGCTGAGCTCTCCTATAAGTTCCGGACTCTGGGTCTGGGATATGCGAACCTGGGAAGCCTGCTCATGGTGCTGGGAATCTCCTATGATTCCGATGAAGCTCGCTCCATGGCCGGTGCCATCACTGCTATTTTGCATATGACAGCTGCAGCCACCAGCGCGGAAATGTCTGAACGTCTGGGACCTTTTGCGGGCTTCGAAAAGAACCGCGAGCATATGCTTCGAGTATTTCGCAACCATCGAAGAGCCGTATACAACGAATCTGCAGATCAGTATGAAGGTCTGAGCATTACTCCTGTTGGAATCGACGGCTCCATCTGTCCGGAAAATCTGTACATGGCAGCCAGAGATGAAGCGGATCGTGCTCTGGAACTGGGTGAAAGGCATGGGTATCGCAACGCTCAAATGACTGTGATTGCTCCTACCGGCACCATCGGTCTGGTAATGGACTGCGATACTACTGGCATCGAGCCGGATTTCGCTCTGGTAAAATTCAAGAAGCTGGCCGGTGGCGGATATTTCAAGATCATCAATCAATCCGTTCCCCCTGCTCTGCGTCGCCTGGGCTATACGGAAGATCAGATCAGAGATATCGTAAATCATACCACAGGTCATCGCAGCCTGAAAGGCGCTCCGCACATCAATCCAGAGTCCCTGAAAGAAAAAGGATTCACCGATGAGGTGCTGGCACGTCTGGAAGATGAGCTGCCTTCTGCTTTCGATATCTCCTTCGTATTCAACGCTTTTACCCTGGGCGAAGACTTCGTTCGAAATACCCTGAAGGCCGGCGATAAAGTAACGCAGCCCGGTTTTCAGCTCCTGGAGTTCCTTGGTTTCAACCGGGAGCAGATCCGTGTGGCCATTGACTATGTTACAGGCACCATGACCATTGAAGGCGCTCCGCATCTGAAAGAGGAACACTACCCTGTGTTCGATTGCGCCAACAAATGCGGTCGCTACGGCAAACGATATCTGTCCTGGCAATCCCATGTAAAGATGATGGCGGCCGCTCAACCTTTTATCTCCGGGGCCATCTCCAAAACCATCAACCTTCCCATGGAAGCATCCATCGACGATGTAAAACAGGCCTACTGGCTGAGCTGGAAGCTGATGAACAAAGCCATCGCTCTGTATCGCGACGGTTCCAAGCTTTCGCAACCACTGAACGTACTCAGCGACGATGATCTGGTGGAAGAAGAAGCCCATACAGAACCCACGGTAAAAGAAGTAGAGAAGATTCTCTATAAATACATTGCCAAGCGACGCCGACTGCCCGCTCGTCGAGCCGGTTACACGCAAAAAGCATCTGTGGGCGGTCACAAAGTCTATATCCGCACTGGCGAATACGAAGACGGTGCCCTGGGCGAAGTCTTTCTGGATATGCATAAAGAGGGAGCAGCGTTCCGCTCCTTGATGAACTGCTTCGCCATCGCTGTATCCCTGGGGCTACAGTACGGTGTTCCACTGGAAGAGTTTGTAGAAGCCTTTGTATTCACTCGCTTCGAACCCAATGGCATGGTTATGGGCAATCCTCACATCAAGATGTCCACATCCATCATCGACTATATCTTTCGCGAACTGGCCATTACCTATCTGGGTCGCTACGATCTGGCACAGGTTGAGCCGGAAGATATTCGACCGGATGTAGTAAGCTCCCGCGAAACTCCTGCACCAAACAAGATCCCTGCCGGAGCAGGGGCAGCACCAGAGGCCGAAAGCAAAACAGCAGCGCCTTCTCCCACCGGCCTTTCTGCACCGTCAACGGATGCTGCCGCTGCGGCCGAAGAAGACAAGTCTGCAATGATGGAGCTTTCCTTTATGAAAGGCTCCGGGGGATCTCAGTCTGCTGGCTCCGCTACCGCCACTGTGGCGGAAATGGATCTGAGCACGGTTGCAAAGCTGAAAGGTTACGAAGGGGATCCCTGCCCCGAGTGCGGTCAGTTTACTCTGGTCCGAAACGGAACCTGTCTGAAGTGCAATTCCTGCGGTTCTACCACCGGTTGCAGCTAAGCAGCCTATCTACCTTGAAAACATCAGTGGGCCCCGGCCCACTTGAGAAGTCTGCAAGGCCCGGTGAACGCCGGGCCTTTTCTTTATTTATTATCAGCCGGACCCTGGTGGTCCAGACACCAGGGCCCGGGGCTACTCATAGGCCTTGATTTCAATCACGACGATACGATGGTCCGGGCCGGTACCATGGCCCAGGCCGGTACGACTTAAAACCGAGGGACGGGCAAATGCGAACCCTGGCTGGGTCCTGGCTTTCATTGACAGAGGGGAGTTGGTGTGCGAGAATTGAGACGGGGGCCCCGCCCGAGTTCGACTTATTGATTCAAACGGAACATTAGTCGAACCCGAAATGGGAGCTGGAACGGATAGATTCAGAATGGGAAGGCCAGAAAACCCCGGAGCACGTAAAGAACAGCCCTGTGACTTTTTCCTTACTTCTCTGAATGCTCGGGCCGCATTAACGGAAACAGGATTGTATCGCGTATGGATTTGGAGTTGGTTAGAAGCATCACCAGTCGATCGATTCCGATTCCCATGCCTCCGGCCGGAGGCATTCCGTATTCCAGAGCTCGCACATAGTCCAGATCCATAAAGCCAGCTTCTTCATCGCCGGCCTCTCGCATCTCCACCTGCTTCTGGAAACGCTCCCGCTGATCCAGAGGATCATTCAATTCAGAAAAGGCATTTCCCATTTCGCGTCCGGTGATGTAGGGCTCAAATCGATCCACCACAGCTGGATTCTCAGGATTGGCCTTGGCCAGGGGCGATAGCTCCCGGGGAAACTGAGTGATGAATACTGGCTGAATCAAGTTCGCCTCGACCTTTTCGTCAAAAAGGCATTCTGCTACTTTCCAGACAGAATCGCATGCCTGCAGATCTTTGTCCGGTACTCCCGCCTTCTTCGCCTTTTCCTTTAGCTCAGCCAGGTCACTTTCTGCGGTAACCTTGATTCCCGAGAATTTTTCAATGGCCTCAACATAAGGGATTCTAGGCCAGGGAGGAGTGAGATCTATTTCAGTATCGCCGTAGGGAATCTTGAGACTGCCGTGGATTTCCCGGGTCACACCGGTAATCAGGGATTCGCAGAGCTCAAGCATGGAGTCCATGGATCCGTAGGATTCGTAAACCTCCAGCATTGTAAACTCTGGATTGTGCTTGTAGGAGATCCCTTCGTTTCTAAAATTTCGATTGATTTCGAATACTCGGGGAATCCCTCCTACAAGCAATCGTTTAAGATAGAGCTCGGGTGCGATGCGCAGAAATAGCTCCATATCCAGGGCATTGTGATGTGTAACAAATGGCCTGGCCGATGCGCCGCCGGGAATTACATGCATCATGGGAGTTTCGACTTCCAGAAAATCCCTTTTCTCCAGGAATCCTCGAACCCAGGAAATGATTCTGCTTCTTGTGCGAAAGGTGTCTCGAACTTCGGGATTGACGATTAGATCCACGTATCTCTGGCGGTAACGCTGTTCTTTGTCTGCGAACGCATCATAGACCTTGCCATCCGCTTCCTTGACTACTGGCAATGGACGCCCGGACTCATCCACCAGATCCATGAATCCAGCTTTTCCCATCATTCGCTTGCTGCGAATTCGACCGGCCACCTTAAATACAGGTTGCATTTCAAGCTCAGCCTCAGCCAGAGCATGGACGTCACCGGCCAGCGAATCGGGCTTAAAATATTTCTGGTAGGGATCATATCCATCGGCGCGTAGCTTTTCCAGCTTTTCCAGGCGAGTC
>JBHIXQ010000007.1:0-15800 GCA_041984705.1 Leptonemataceae bacterium
GGGCGTTTAATGAGTTTACCGTTGGATGATAGCATTTTGAAAATGTCCGCATCCTTCAACGAGGGCAGTTTATCCTTGATACCCAGCTCCCGATACTGCTGACCGCTAGTGTTAAACATCTTCTTCGCAGGTACATCGGCGGACTGCGATACCTGTTTCAACGTACTCTGGCTGGGTGGATTCTCGGTGATGTCCACAAAATCATATTTTATTCCCCTGTCCGAAAGGTACTTCTCTGCTTTACGCGATGTGGAGCATTTCTTGTATCCGTAGAACTTCATGCCGGGAAAAGTCCTTTGCAGCGCCTGGCAATCAACCTTTTTTGAATACATGGCACTACTGGAATCCAATCCCATGAAACCGGGCACACCGGCCCCTTCCTTCGAACTGAAGGATGCCGATGGTCAAATGGTGAATTCTACGGATCTATTAAAGAACCCGCATATGCTGGTCGTATTTACATGCAATCATTGTCCCTATGCTATCGCAGCCTGGCCTCTGCTCAAGGATCTGCAATCTCGCTACGGCAACCAGGGCCTGCAAATTGTAGCCATCAATCCCAACAGCAACCCTGATTATCCGGAAGATGGATTTGATCGGATGAAGCCTTTCGCCCTGGAACACGGAATAGAATTCCCATATTTATTCGATGAAGACCAGTCTGTGGCCAGGGCGTACGGTGCCGTCTGCACACCGGATCCATTCCTGTTTCTTAATGGGAAGCTATCTTACCATGGTCGCATCAACGATAACTGGAAGGATCCAGAAGCTGTGAAAGAAAACAGCCTGGAGCTTGCACTGCTTCGCGATATGGGAGAGAGTCAGGGACCGGAAAGAGACTTTCCCAGCATGGGTTGTTCCATTAAATGGAATCGGTAATTCGTGTGCAAGCCTGAGTATTCCTGCGCAATCCATAGTCCTGCGCTTTGGGCACAGATTGCGATAACGGAATCTGGATGGCAACACCGGCATCCGGCCACGGAGCCGTCCAATGCCGGGTCTTACTCCAGAATTTCAAACGTGATAGTATCTGCGCTCCAGCCTTCCTCTTCCTTGAGAACAGTGACGATACCGGAGTAGGTCTCCGGCTGGTGGCCGCGAGTACTGACTTCGACGAATCCGTCCTGCATTTTGTCCGTAGCCTTGAAAGGATCCACAGGTTCAGTGGTGACGAAAGCCTGAATTGTTTCCGTGCCCGCCGGTGGAACCAGTTTCCATTCAAATGGATCTTCTTGTGCCGGAAAGGAGTACTTCTGGTTGACATTCAAAGCTTTGATTCCGCTAAATCGATTGGGATAGATCATAGTCATGACACCGTCTGAATCAATAGCGTACAGCTGAAGATAAACCTGGCCGGGGGCGGAATTACTGTGCCTCTTGATTTCGAAGCCTACTTCTACTCGCTCCCCCAGACGATATCGATGGTCCTCGCGATCGAGCTGTAGCAAAATAGAATACGGGCTTCCTGGATTCTCCAGACTCTGATAGATGGCAAGTTGACGCGATAGACTCTCGCCAAAGCGATGCAGGATTTCTTCTTCTGAGCCGATTGCAATACCGGAGCCAATCAAGCGACCGGTTTCAGCTACCACCAGGCGATACGAAGCCTTCCCCTGACCGTTCAATGCATCGGACCATTCGCCCAGCACCAGGTACCTGGCCCCCACAAGCCTTCCAATCCTGGCAGCGCTACTGCTGTCCACCAGACCGGACTGACCAATCACCAGCTGATCCTGGATACTTTCCAGATCCAGACGTTCGATAATCTGAAATTGATTCTTGCTCTGCAATCGCGCCATCAGACGGGAAGAAAGACTGATCCCTTTTTCGGAGGATTGCAAAGTGCGAAATGGCAACACTGCCACTGCTCCGCGTCTGGATTGGATCACTTCATCCAGACCATTCTTTCTTTCGTCTGCCCTGGTAGTGTCGTTGGCTTCAATACCATCGGTAGTGTCGGTGGCATCGTTTCTATCTCGATCATTTGCCGAATCTGTGGACTCGGTACTGTCTCCGGTGGGCCGCTCAGTATGATTCGTATTCGAAGGCTTAACGGGCCTGGTGTAGGGCACCGTGCAGGCAACCAGAAGCAGGCAAATCGAACAGACGCTCCCACCCCATCGGGAAGCTGCCCGAAGCATGGGCACGAACGGTAGAGCTATACCCCTGGCTCGACCGAACTGGAGGCGCCGATCGGTGCGAGCGAGCATATCAATTTCAGAGCCCGGATGGTTCATACTCAGTAATCTCTGGAATCCATCAGCACCGATGTATTATCATTTACCTGATATTGCAGCAGAGTGTATAGCCTGGTGCGAATCGGAGAAAAATCCTTCCAGAGCTTCTTTTCTTTGTAGTGCATTGTATTGCAGCGAAAGGAAAACAGATAGGTCTGCCGGGAATCCTCACCTACCAGCACGATTCCATAGTCATAGACCGGAAGACATCGGGCTTTGTATTCGGGAGTGTATCCTTCTTCTTCAGCGAGTAGAGCTTTAATATCAGCTGCCAGTCGATCATCAAAAACCCGTCGTTTGCTTAAATAGTTCTCATAGGGATCTTCTAGCTGCAGAGTCTCGGGATAGGTATACACATAGATTCCCGGTTTTTCCACCACTTCAACTCCCCGCTCACCGTTGTTTTCAGGAAGTCCATTACCGTTATCCGCTGAGTCCTCTCCGGAACTCATGCTGGAGTTGTCCGCGGATTCAACGGATGGGCCGGTGGAACGGGAAGTGTCCTCGGAGGTTTCTGCGCTGGATTCCACCGAGGAATTGGTATTATCTCTGGGCTCGGAACTCTGGCACATTGCCGTAGCTGAGAGCGCGAGAAGGATAATCCATGGGTAAAATTTAGATCTGTACAAATGCATCCTGAACCTGCTTGAAAGTTAGATGGTTTCCCAGCCCAAGTAGTTCACGGATGCCTCGAATTTCAAGATGAATTGGGCCTGCATCCGGGGGCATCTATTGTGATGATCTGGCTCAATGAAAAGACGGCTTTGGTTAGAAGGAAAGATTTTGAAGATGAAAAAAGGGGGCCGAAGCCCCCTTCCAGCTGGTGAATGGCCAGCTCAAGACCATATGCCAGACCGTAATCTAGAACATATGGTTGAACCCAAAGTTAAAGTTGGATTCATACTGAGATCTACCGTAGGAGATATTGATCACTACGTTTTCCTGCCATAGCAGTCGCACACCACCGCCATAAGCGCGGTGCAGTCCTTTCAGGGTCATTTCACGATTCGTAGGCGCTACACGACCCAGGTCGTAATATCCCAGAAAGATGAAGTCAATACCGCCCAGAGCATCCACGCTGAATGTGGTAAGGCGCATCTCAAAGTTGGCCATACCCATTACCCGGTCTACAAACTGGTTTGCTGGATAGCCTCTGAGGCCTCCGTTTCCGCCAAGACCTTCAGCGTTTTCGCGAGAGGTGTAGATTCGACCCATTTCGTAAAAAGGAACATCCCCTGTGGTCTTCTGACCCAGGATGCGATATGCGAAAACCAGTTCACGATCCTGTGGATTGAAGAAACCAGGAAGCACCTCAATATACTGTCTCCAGGCCGCAGTGTATCGCATGAAGGAATAGTTACTACCAGTTCCCTTTCCCACACCTTCGATGTGGATATCTGCAAAGATACCTGCATTGGGGTTGATTTCCCTTTTTCTGGGACGGGAATCATAAATCAACGCTCCGCGAAGACCGTTTACGAATTTGTTGTCTTCGGTGGCATCGTAGCCCAGGGGCTGCTCGATATCGATCAGCGTTCTGGAGTTGGGTAGCTTATCTCCACCTTCGAAATCTCCAGCATAGGACTGAATCTTGTAGCTCTGACCACGAAGACCCACGAACCATTTGAAGTTCGTATCGCCCATCCACTGTTCTGTGGACATCATCAGAAATGGCCGGATTCGGTCGTAATAGAAATACTTTCCCTGGGTTTGCTTTAGAAGCTTTCTACCGGGATTCAAGAAGTCACCGGCTCCTGGTCCCAGCAAGGCACGGGTATTCAGGCTGTACACGGAATCGCTGTATTCTTCAAATGTATAGAGATCGCGAAGAGGCTGACCGGTAGTGGGATCCAGTCGGACGTTTTCGTTGATCGGGATCTCACCGTTTTTGATCTTCTTCTGTCGCTGAATGTCCTGGAAGTTGCCGGTTCCGTACCACTGAGCATTCAGAGTTCGCTCCACTCCAATTCGAGTAATAATTCGAAAGGATGAATCCAGAAAATCCACTGCATCAATGGAAAGCTCGTGGAATTCATAACCTCGTGTAGTTGCATAGTACTGCCCGTAAAGCTGATACTTGTAGGGCTCGGCCTTTGCGTCTTTATATGTGCCATACACTCGCAGACCATACCCGAATCCATCATCGGAGCTGGCACTCACCAGAGGTAGAGGCTGAATAGCCCATCCAGTGGGATCGCTTTCCGCAACTGCCGGCGCCGTTAGAGCCATTGAAAGCAGGACTGTTATAAATTTTAGATTTCGCATCTTTTTCATTCTTTTTTACCCTTCCCTCAGTACTGCCGATCCATGGAGAAACTGTACTCCACGTCGTAAGTGGGATTCCCGCTGCTGGCCCGCAGATAGCGAATCACCACCGTTCCCTCCACAGTCTTCTCAGTTTGCTGAGCTCGAAAACTCACCATCTGGATTTGCGCAGAAGAATTCGCAGCAGTGGTGCTTGTAGCAGCCGTCAGCGTAAGAACGCGACTCACACCATTCCCTGTTTCATAACCGCCAGATAAATCTCCACTCACCGCAATATCAAAGGTGTTCAGCGAAGAATTATCTGGATGGGGAACAAGCAGGCTCACTGTTCCAGCCGGAGGATTACCGGAAGGTAAATACAGATTGATGTTCGTCGATTGCCCGGAAAGATAAGTGTTTTCCAGAGTCGTTTGAGTGAAGCATACAGTGGCAGTGGTCCCTGCATCCCCCGCATTACAGCTATTCTGGCTCGTCTTGCCGACCCAGAAAATGCCGTTGGCCACATTTACATCCAGAAGATTCAAAAGCTCTTGATCATCGGATGGCTCTTCGTCACCGGACTTGCAGTAAGTCGCCGAACAGATGGCCAGAATGGCAACCACCGCAAGGAATCTATGTTTTCGCATGAAGCGGAATCTATTTATATCACCCTTTCGGTCAAATAGATTCCTTGAGCTGGCTTTCTTTTCATCCAGTTCTATGCCATTTGGCAGCATTGCCGGTTATATCCAACCAGCACGAAACCTGAAAATACAGAAAACTGCCCTGGCAAAGTATTTAGATCCATGATGCCAGCCAATACCATCCAGTAGACGGTTTCGCCCCAATGCCGACCACTGGCTCGATCTGAAGACCAGGATCCACGGAGTTCACCCAGAATTTCCGAAAATCCAGGAGACGCATAAATATTATTCATGGACTAGAATTAGACCACCTTTGGCAGATCTGCATACATTTTTTGTGCAGATCCCTGGGGCGGACTCCTGGCGGACCTGCAGCTGAGCTGGGGAAAAGGACAGGCGCCCGACGGATGAGATCCCCGGCCCGCGATTCAGGGGAAAATGGAGGTTTATTCCGCCCGAAAAATTCAGAATCTAACATTAAATCCATTAGCAGGGATTTTTTTTATCTCCTGGAGCCCTGACTGGTACGCAGCCTGCATTAGTATAGACGGATTCTTTTAAGGGGGAGATTAAAAGGTATCCGTTCACTCATTACTCGCAACAGGCGAGTATCCGCGCCGATGAAAAGTCGGCGACAGATCGGGAAAGAGTGTGTTCAGATGCAGCCCGGCCCTTCACATGAGGAGGCCGGGTTTTTTCTTTTTTCCAGCATCTTTTGTATGAATTGCCGGTATTCTTTCATTTGATTGCCTGGCATTATGGGCTTTCAGCTTAAAGGTCAGACCATCGCCCGCTCCATGCTGGAGCATTATCTCAGTAAACCGGCTCCTCCGCTTCTTATTCTACATGGACCCGCCGGCGTCGGTAAATTCAGTTCAGCGGAATGGTTCATTCAGTGCTCTCTGTGCGAAATCGGTACTGGCTGCGGTCAATGCCCTTCATGCAGACTCTTCGCACGTCAGGAACACCCGGATTATATACTTTTTCCGGAAGAACGTGTATTGATCGGCGATGAAAAGCAGCCAGCACCATTTACGGTTCGGTGGCTGATTCGCACTCGGTTGATGTATCCACCTTTTAAGACAGAGAGGCGCTTCATCTTGATCCCCAGGGCGGATCTAATACAGAACGAGGCAGAAACAGCATTGCTGAAGACCCTTGAGGAACCTCCAGATCATACACGCTTCATCTTGATGGTGGAGGATCTGGAGCTTCTGAAGGAAACCATCATCAGCCGAGGAGTATGCATACCATTTCATCTCATTCCTTCAGCTACCATGTCCGAGATCACCGGACAGTCGGATCCCTATATTCTGGATCTTATGGGAGGCAGCCTGGAACTATCCAGCCTGATCCTGGATGAAAGTTTTATAAAGCTCAAAGAAAAAATAGAGGATGGACTGGGTCATCCCATGGGACTTCATGAACTGGAAATCTACGTTTCTCTCGAAAAAAATTTCCAGCCCTGGAAGACCCATCTGGATCGCAGCTACGAAGAAGTGTTGGATCTGATCGGCTTGATGATCCTGAAATCCAGCGAACGATTGCCGGATTTTCCGGCCATTGCAGATGCAGTGTTTGATTTAAAGGCCGGACTGCATAAGAGAATGGCCGGCATGACGCACTATCATCTTTCGCGCTTTTTCGCACGCCTGGCAAGAATCATCTTTGGACATTGATAGAAAAAAAGCAGCCACGAGCTGCCCTTTTCTGTAATGGTTTCGCTTGAACGAAACTCTATGCGTTTAACACAACAGTTTTTAGAATTTCCTTCTCTTCTTCATCTGGTGCTACTCTCCAGCTGATCCCGGAAGGAGTAACAGCCAGTGATCTACCCTGAAGCCTTCGCCCAAAGATAGTTCCTGCAGAGCAGCATTTGATGATGCTGAGCCCCTGCTCACGAGCCGGACCGCAATAGAGCTTTTCATCCCTGGCATGTTTATCATCCACCGTTTCTTCTTTGTAAGGTGAATTCATTACTGTAAAGATGAGACGAACATCCTGTTGAGCCAGCTCCGTTATGTATTCGGGCTTGAGCACATCGGCGCAAATAAGCACTCCAAAGCGATGACCTCCCAGAATAAAGATTCCTGGCTCGTGACCGGGCGTCAGCACCGGAGATTCATTGTCTGTAAGGAATCGCTTATGATACCAGTCTACCAGCTGCCCTTCATAGAACACCGGCATGGCATTAAAGTACTGCCCATCCACTTCGCGAATGACTGTACCGCCAATGATTACGCCCTTGTAGGCCTCACTGAGTTTTCCCAGCCAGTCCAGAGCAAATTTTGTCCGGTCTGCCAGGGACCGGTGATCCTTGATCGAACCATCCACTGCGAAGTATTCCGGAAAAACCAGAAAATCAGATTTGAGTGCTGCAAGCTTCTTATGAAGGGAAAGATTCAGGCCTTCGGTGAGATTCTTTTGAAAAATGCTTACCTTCAGAATAGCCATGATTCTTCCTGTTCGTCTCGGAGCGATCATGAGTCAATCCATTTACCATCGACGACAGCTCTACGGTATTCTGCTTAATGCTTTCAGCGCTTTGAGTTTTTACTTTGCTACCTTCTTTGTTCGACTGGGAGCGCTGTATAACGCGGATCTGGCGTCAGAATTGTTCGCTTTTGTTCGGTATTTGCTGGGATTCTTCTTTGCTCTATACCTGTTTCGCAAAGCAGAGTTACCATTTAGATGGAAGGTTCCGATTCCGGTGTATCTAAGGGCCATCTTTAATACACTTGCATTGTTATTCTTCTATGAAGCCGTGGCCACCGGTCCTGCAGGCACCGCCAACGTTCTGAATATGACCTATCCAGCATTCGTTGCAATCATTGCTATCCCGGTCTTTCGAGAAATCCCGGATACTCGCATGCTCATAGTGCTCGCATTCAGTATGGGCGGTATTGGTCTGTATGTACTGTATCCCTTGATCAGCACCGGTACCATCTCAACAGCAGACCTCTGGGGCATCGGCTCGGGACTTCTGGCAGCTATTGCTATTCTTTCGCTTCGAGGAGCAGCAATGCAGGCCAGAGCTGAGGAGATATTGCTCTGGATGTTCGCACTGGGCAGTATCGCCAGCTTTCCTCTGGCAGTCTCATCACTGGATCAGATGCTGGAACCCGGGGGATTGTATGTCCTGGCTTCTGCCTGTCTGGGAATAGCAGGCCAATGGTCTCTAACTCGTTCCTATGCGTATCTTTCGGCCACTGCCGGAAGCATTGTGTCCAGTCTTCGAATTCCCATCGCTCTGGTAGCCGGTTTCTTTCTATTACAGGAAATTCCAGGTTTGTCTGGCATCCTGGGAGCCGGGCTGATTTTCGTAGGAAATCTTTTTCTTGCCCTTTTCCGACGCTCTGAGAAAAAAGAGTAGAATGGCGAATCCAGCAGTAATCAGTGCATTACGTGAATTGGTTCAATCTGGCTGCTGGGGAAACCATAAAGATTTCGCCTCCTGGCTTCGCTTCGAATATAATCTGGACCCATCTGCAGAAGAGACACTGCAGGCTTTGAACGAACTTACCGCCGAGGGCATGCTGGAACGGCATGTCAGTATTTCCGAAGAGTTTACTCTGGCTTCTCTGGAGCAGGCCACTCCTATAACCCGGTATAGAGTCTCAGGTTTTTTGAAGGATTCTCCCATTCAAATGGTACGATCCAGACTCGAGACTTTCTTTCGCATTCATGGTATTCGCGAAGAGCTAATAGTAGACATGTCCATCGCAACCACCGAAGCAATGGAGAACGCAGTTAAATACAATGATCAGAATCCAATTGAGATTCAGTATTCGATTGATAACGGAGACTTTCGCATAGAGATCAGAAATGGGCTGCGTGAAGTGCAGATCGAAAGGGACATCGAAGCCGGAAAGTACAACAGCTCGCTTACGCTTATGCGAGGAATGATGGTAATGTCCAAATTGTTTGACGATCTCGACATTGATATAAAGGATTCGGAAAACCTTGCCATTTTCACAGCCAGAAAAAAGGTAAGCTGATGTCGGAAAACCGCAAGTTTCGCCTGGTGTCCGATTACAAACCGGCCGGCGATCAACCCAGAGCAATCCAGGAACTGACCGAAGCAGCGCAATCAGGAGACGATCAGCTCTGCCTGGTAGGAGTGACAGGCTCTGGAAAAACCTACACCATGGCCGGCTTCGTTGAAAATGTTCAGAAGCCCACCCTGGTTCTAACCCATAACAAAACCCTGGCGGCTCAACTATATAAAGAGTTTCGAGAATTCTTTCCAGAGAATGCTGTAGAATACTTTGTTTCCTATTACGATTACTATCAACCGGAGGCCTACGTTCCCTCCTCCGATACCTATATTGAGAAGGATGCCTCCATAAACGACGAAATCGACCGCCTGAGGCTACGGGCCACATCCTCGCTACTGGAACGGTCCGATGTCATTATAGTCTCTTCTGTTTCATGCATCTACGGTCTGGGATCTCCGGAGGAGTATCGTCATAGCCTGGTGATGCTGGATCGGGGACTGACAATCGAGAGAAATGATGTAATTCGACAGCTACTGCATATTCAGTATCAGAGAAATGATCTGGACTTCAGCAGAGGTAACTTTCGCGTTCGAGGCGATACCGTTGAAGTATTTCCCGCCTATAGAAACGAGGGAATCCGCATCGAATGGTTTGGCGATGAAATAGATAATCTGAGTTATTTCGATCCACTTACTGGCAAGATCCTGGACTCTCTGGAAAGGGCGGTAATCTATCCGGCGAAGCACTTTATTACATCGCCTCCCAGGCTTAAAGAAGCTCTGGAAAAGATAGATCAGGAGCTGCAACTGCAGGTTCAGAGATTCCAGAAAGAAGGCAAACCTCTGGAAGCTGAGCGAATTCAGCAGCGAACCCGCTACGACATGGAAATGCTGCGGGAGCTGGGATATTGCAATGGTATTGAAAATTACTCGCGGCATTTAACCGGTCGAGAAGCCGGAGAGCCTCCGGCATGCCTTCTGGACTATTTTCCGGAAGATTTCTGGGTTATTATCGATGAAAGCCATGTAACCCTGCCACAGGTAAGGGGGATGTATGAAGGCGATCGTTCCAGGAAGCAGACGCTGGTAGATTTTGGCTTTCGATTACCTTCGGCTCTGGACAACAGACCACTTAATTTTCCGGAATTTGAGAGAATTGCAGACAAGATAATGTATGTTTCTGCCACTCCCGCAGACTATGAAATCAGTCGTAGCCAGAAGCGCGTCGAACAGCTAATTCGTCCCACAGGTCTTCTGGATCCAACCATTGATGTACGACCTGTAAAGGGGCAGATTGAAGACCTGGTCCAGGAGATCAAAAAAAGAGTAGAGAAAGATCAGAGAACCCTGGTAACAACTCTGACCAAAAAGATGGCCGAGGATCTTTCCGATTATCTACGCGAAATCGGAATCGATGTGGCCTATTTGCATTCGGAAATCCATACCATTGAGCGGGTGGAGATCATTCGTGATCTTCGCAAGGGCAAATACCAGGTGCTGGTGGGAGTGAACCTGCTCCGGGAAGGCTTGGATATGCCGGAAGTATCCCTGGTGGCCATTCTGGATGCTGACCGCGAAGGCTTTCTGCGAAATACCAGATCCCTCATTCAAACCATGGGCCGGGCCGCGCGCAACGTGGAAGGCCAGGCGATTCTGTACGCAGATAAGATTACTCCCTCCATGCGCGAAGCGATGGATGAAACACTCCGTCGCCGGGCGATACAGGAAGAACATAACAAAAAGATGGGGATTACTCCCACCACCATTCGAAAACAGATTCAGGACATCATCGAAAGGAGCCAGGAAGAGGACACCACCGAAGATGAAGTGCTGACCCGACTGAAAGAGACCGTGGTTCTGGATCCACAGATGTCCAAACGAGATAAGATTGCACATCTAAAAGAGGAAATGCTCTCTGCGGCCAGGAACATGGAATTCGAAAAAGCGGCTATGATACGCGATGCCATGCAGCTTTTGGAATCCGGGGCTGCCCTGGAAACATTCGAAACCCGAATACTTCCCTTCAGCACTGCAGGACAGAGTCGCTCTTCCGGTCGCGGAAGCGGGAATAGTTCGAAAAAGAGCGCGAAAAAAACCAGCAAGGGTTCTAATTCCTCAAAGAAATCCGGCTCGAAAAAGTCTGCAGCGAAGAAAGCCGCTGGAAAAAAGAAAGCCAGCGGGAAGTCCGGCGAATCATAATCGCCCCTTAATCGAAAAAGCTTCTATGTAGAAGTGTAAACGCGCCCTACTAATGTATTGGCATTAACCCAGTTTCTTGAGATAGCCGGCCCAGTGAGGAAGGATGTATTCGCGTATTTTTTCGAACCGCTCTGCAAGCTTTCCTTCCGGATCCAGCAGGATATTGCCATCCTTTGCAATCTCTACCTGCAGGGCAAATCCGTCCTCCCAGCGAGACTCACTCCAGAGAAACAGGTCCCAGTCCGCAGAAACGTTAAACTCTGGCTCTTCATCACCGGCAAAGACGATCCCCAGATCCCAGTCCGCGCCGGGAGCGGCTTCGTTTCTGGCCCGGGATCCAAAGAGCACTACGCCCCGGACCTGATCCCATCCTGTAACACAGGCCTGTTCCAGATCCTGAAGAGTGAGGCTTTCCTGCTGCACCATGGAGCCATCCCTGTGGACAAAGACATTCCAGCCACTTTTTTTTGATTGATTGGTACATTGATTCTACCGGTATAAGAGCCATGGACGAAATGGAGTTCGATAGAACTCGCAAAGCCATTGGTGCCCAGAACCTGGGAGCCCAGGACCGGAAGAAGATGCTGGATCAGCTGAAAGGCTCCGGCGGTCAGGTTCTGGGAGAACGTGCAGTTAGAAAAGAGGAGCCAGAAAGGGAGCGATCCCGAGGTAGATCTTCTGGAGGGTCCGGCGAAGGCAGCCGAATGCCTTCCGAGATTGCACGAGAGAATCGCAGGAAAGAACTGGAAGCCCAGGCCCGGCTGCGAAAGGAACTGGAGGCAGAAGAAAAGGCTGCCTCTGGCTTCTTCGCTCGCGTAGGCATCAAAATGCGATGCATGTTTATGGGCCTCACTCCGTACGGCCAGGATATGGTCAAACCGTCCTTCTTTTCTCTCATCAACCTGGAAGGGAAAAGAGCTTTGATGGAATGTAACATTCTGGGTAACGAACTGCTTTTTTCTGAGCCAGCCGTTTCAAAAGAAGTGCGAAAGGAGCTGTCTCGCAGCGGGCCTCTCTATGTTGAGGTGCTGGAACGAGCATCCAAACTATACGATAGAAAAGAATTGTCCGAATTGCTTTCCGATTACCAGGACTATCCGGACCGAAGCGTACCTCTGGATGCAATTCGTCCATCTCTCTTCGCATTGCTGCGAAAGCTTTATTATTTAAGACCCTACAGCGAAGCATTCCAGGTGGCTGCAGAACTTGCCATAGGCACCCAGCAGAAAGTTCAAAAGAAAGCCAGCTCACTGTACGATTCAAAGCGAAAGAAGATTCGCGCAGACTGGCGCACTTTGATGGAACAGGTTTATCCTTCCCTGGTGGCTCTGGCCCAGAGAGCTGAAATGAAAAAGGCGGAGCCAGGCACTCGTCTGTTTGAGAGCATGATTGGAGTAGTGGAATCGGACAAACTGGGAAAAATCACAGGGAGCTCAACTGAGGTGCAGGAGGCCAATCGACAGACTTCGCAGAAACAGGCCTCGGAAGAGGAAAACAAAGAAGCCAGCTCTGAGAAGACGGATAACGCTGAATTGGCAGAAGACGAAGCCCTGGATGCATCGGAGCTGAACTCGGACGGAGCCGAGGAGAGTCAGGAAGAGGGAGCCTCAGAGTCAAACGAGCCGGAAAGCCAGGGTCAGAAGGAACTGCAATATGGAATGCAGGTAATGGGTTCCTTTCCCATCGATGAGCTGCGAAAGAGATACGACCCCAAAGGGGAGTGGAAGCTTGTTCCCTACCAGGATAAAGTTGTAATCGCCTATCTATTCCTCAGATTGTTTGAAGATGAATTTAGCGTTGTACTCACCACTCCACAGATCAAGCTGCATACAGCCTACCGTGGCGGAGTAAAGATCGATTACCGGGAACGAATGTCGGACTGTCTGGAAAAAATTCGCCAGCCCTACGATTACTTCAAGACCTATATCCATGAATGCCTGGAATTCCACAGGGCAGCCAGAGACTCCGCCCAGGCTGGAAACTACGTGGAGCATGCCAAGAAGGTGTCTTTCCACGATTCCAGAAGAGGCCAGAGCGGAAGGCAAACCAGGATCCAAATCAAGGATTTCATGGATGAGGTTAATACAATCCTGACAGAGATCATTGAGGATTTTCGCGCAGGCGGCTCTACTCTTTCCAATGGCGAAGATTCGCTTCAGTTCGACCTGAAACCCAACGAAGGTATGCGTCTGGATGGAAAGAAAGTGAAAGAAGCTTTGATGGAAACAAGTTGTTTTGCAAAAGCTCTTGCACACAGACTTGAGTCCGGAGATCTGTACGGCGGTGTCATTGAAATGAATACCGAGGATTATCAAAAGTCCTTCGGAGCCCTGCCCTCTTGAGTTCTTCCTATCATGAAATAAACCTACATTTGGGCCAGGACGATGCCCAGGAATTCACGGCCCTTCTGGATCAAAATCTGCTGCCGGATCTCTCCGGTTACTACGAAATCCTGTATGAGGAGAATCGGCCTGCCAGCGATGAAACCACGCTGGTGCTGTACTTTCCCGTAGAATGCGTAGAGTGTCGCTGGGATCTGGAAGCAGTGCTTCTGGCCTGCGGAATTGAGCGCTACTATCTGGACGAAAATACAATTGAACAATCCGATTACCAGGAAGCGTACAAGCAGCATTACCGACCATTCGTGCTCGGTGATCATTTTGCCGTTATTCCCTCCTGGTTCAAAGACAGCGAAGATGATCTCCGGTTCGGAGATAGAAGAAGAATTTATCTGGATCCGGGTCTTGCTTTTGGCACCGGCTTGCATGCTACCAGTCGCATGATGGTGCGATGGATGGAGAATAATCCCCTGGATGGCTTAAAGGTTATGGATGCTGGTTGTGGTTCCGGTATACTGACTATTGCAGCCTTGCGAGTGGGCGCAAATCGCATTCTGGCATTCGATGTGGATGGAAATGCAGTGCACGCTACAAAGTCCAACCTGGAGTTGAATTTCTCCGGCGAGTATCCAGTGGAAGTTCTCAAAGGCGGATTCGAATTAACTCAAATTCAAGATTTTCAAGCAGACCTGACTCTGGCCAACATTACTTTGAATGTCTTTCTATCTGCGAAAGATGTGGTAACCAATCTCCCAGGCACAAGATTGATCGTGTCCGGAATTATCCTGGAACAGAAGCAGGATTTTCTGGACGCTTTTCCCGGATGGCATCTGCAAGGCGAAATGGAAGATGATGGCTGGCTGGTGATGGAGTTCAATCGGCAAAAATGAGAATCCTGGTGATGGGAGCCGGCTCTGTGGGTAGCGCCATCGGAGGCTACCTTTCAAAAAACCATGATGTGCTTCTGGTAGGGCGCGGAGCTCACATGGAAGCCGTTGGCAGGCAGGGGCTTTCTATTCAGGGCATTCTGGGCTCCAGTCATCATAAGCCCATGGCCTGCGACGAAGCGGATCTAGGAGGCCATCCTTTCCTGGCGAAGCCAGTAGATGTTATCTTTTTGACTGTTAAGTCCCCGTCCACAGTAGCCGCTACCCATAAGCTCCTGGAAGTTCTTCCAGATCCGGTTGGACCGATCTGGGTCCATATTCAGAACGGACTGGGAAATTATGAAGCGATCCAGGAAGCCTTCCGATCATCCGACCTGAAATCAAGTCCCCTAGTTCTTAGCGGTATGACCATAACAGGTTATGAGATTCCAGAACCCGGATCCGTAAACATCACCGTATACGGTGGACCTGGAAAAATTGGCTCTATTGCAGCCAGGGCTGATTCGCTAGAACCCCATGTTTCGGAGTCTGCAGACGATTCTGCGAAAGAACTGGTTGAACTGCTTTCTGAAACTCCGCTGGTGTTCGAATACACAGATCAGATGATTTCTTTTCTGTGGGCCAAGCTGCTATATAATTGCTGCCTGAATCCCCTGGGAGCCCTGCTCAAGGTTCCTTACGGAAAACTCAGAGTTTCCCCGGCCCTGGATCTGATGAAAGATATTCTCACGGAAGCCTTTTCCCTGGCAAGGGAAGAGCAGGTCCCTCTTTTCTGGGCGTCCCCGGAAGAGTACTTCGAGCATCTGCTGGGCACTCTTATTCCGGCCACTGCCCTCCATGAACCCAGTATGCTGGCAGACATGGAAAAAGGCCGCCCCACCGAGATTCTGGCCATGAATGGCTTTATCGCGGAGCGAAGCAAAATCCATGGCCTGGAGACTCCTGTGAACTCCACCATCGTCCGGCTTATCCAGAGCGCCTCTATGAAAAACACTTGATTCAGGTCCGGCATCGCTGAATCTACGGGGCCCATGAAAGCACTGAAAGTTATCGGAATCAGTCTGGCCGGCCTGGTGGGCCTGCTTGTATTAACCATCAACCTGATTACCTACCATCCGGACCCTCTTGAAGACATGGATGTTCAGTGCGATGCGGATGCACCTGAGCTGCAACCCGGTCAGGAATTAAAGATCATGAACTGGAATGTTCAGTACATGGCCGGTAAGAGCTATGTATTCTGGTATGATGTTACC
>JBHIXQ010000007.1:15824-16281 GCA_041984705.1 Leptonemataceae bacterium
GAAGTAGAAAAAACCCTGGCGGAGTTCCTGCGAATAGTAAAAGATGAAAAGCCGGATGTGCTTCTGCTGCAGGAAGTGAATGTGGATGCGAAATCCACAGGATACATGGACCAGGTGGCGCGAATCATGGAAGGCCTGGGCCCTGAGTATCCCTGCCAGACCAGTGCGTATTACTGGAAATCTGATTTCGTACCGGATCCGAATGTCCTGGGATCTGTGGGTATGAAGCTGCTTACCATCAGTCGCTATCGTATCGAATCTGCAAGACGACATCAGCTCAGCATTATGCCCATGGATATTGTTTCGCAGCAGTTCTATTTGAAACGGGCGATACTGGAAGCAAGCCTGCCAGTTGAAGACCGCAAACCGTTGGTT
This sequence comes from Leptonemataceae bacterium, assembly GCA_041984705.1. Taxonomy (GTDB): domain Bacteria; phylum Spirochaetota; class Leptospiria; order Leptospirales; family Leptonemataceae; genus UBA3465. Next base: position 16,200 of record JBHIXQ010000007.1, read on the forward strand.
TTACTCAATACTCACCTGGATGCATTCGCTCAGGGGACGGACACCATGCAAAAGCAGGTTGCCGAAGTGCGCGACCTGTTGC
>JBHIXQ010000008.1:0-15842 GCA_041984705.1 Leptonemataceae bacterium
TGGTGCATCATCAGGATGTGAACGCATTTGCTATTCCCGGTGGTTCGATCTTCATTCATTCTGCTTTGCTTCAGAAAGCAGATTCAGCTGAGGAAGTGGCCGGGGTTCTGGCTCATGAGATGGCTCATGTAATTCATCGTCATGGAACCCAGTTACTGGTGCGACGCATCGGACTCTATGTATTGATTGGAGCGATGTTTGGAGATACCCAGGGCCTGATAGCAGCGCTGGCGGATCAAGGAGGCTTTCTCCTGTCTCAGAAATTCAGCCGGGATTTCGAGCGTCAGGCAGATGAAACAGGGTTCAATTTATTGGTAAAAGCGGACATCGATCCTCGAGGGATGCTAAGTTTCTTTCGCAGAATTAAGGAAATCCAGGAGCAGCAGATGTCTGAAACCGAGCAAAGCGCCATGGCCGTAATGGGTACACATCCTGCCACCGATGAACGCATTGAATTCATCCAACAAAAAATCGATGAATTGCCACCAGACCGAAAATTTCAAAAAATTCCGCTGGACATTCAGAAAATTCAGCGGAGGATCAGCCTCCCAGAATAAGCCTATGAAAAGTGAAATCACTGGTGCTCCCGCATTCGCGTCCATCCACGTTGAGTTAGACCCAGGCGAAACCATTATCGCAGAGTCAGGCGCCATGGCCTCCATGGAAGCTGACCTGGATATGAAAGCCAAACTGAACGGTGGATTTTTTCGTGCTCCCCTTAAGAAATTTCTCGGGGGAGAATCCTTTTTTGTGAATGAGTTCACAAATAATTCAGATAAACCAGCCAGATGTTCTCTGGTGCAGGCCACTCCCGGAGACATCCGCGAGATTGAACTGAACGATGAGACGTTCTGTCTGCAACCTGGAGCCTACATCGCTTCTACTCCCGGCCTGAAGCTGGGTCTTGCCTGGGCAGGCTTCGCATCGTTTATCGGTCGCGAAGGATTGTTCAAGCTGGAAGTTAGCGGTACGGGAAAGCTTTACTACGGTGCCTATGGTGCTTTCGTAGATAAAGAGCTGGATGGAGAGTATATCGTAGATACATCTCACCTGGTAGCTTACGATCCAGGAATCAAACTTAAGATGCAATTGGCCGGCGGAATCTTCTCCAGCTTTTTTGGCGGAGAGGGTCTGGTGACCCGCCTGGAAGGAAAAGGCCGAGTAGTGCTTCAGACAAGAAGTCTGAGCGGAATGGCCGGATGGATCAACCCATTCTTCTGGGGCTGATAATCAGGAGTAGAAAGTAATATGAATACGGAAATACACTACAGACCTGGAAACTCAGCCGCTCGCGTTGATCTTGCTCCAGGCGAATCGTTTACTGCAGAGGGTGGTTCCATGATTGCCATGAGTGGCGACATGCAGATTGAGACCACTACCCATAAGAAAGGAAAGGGCAGCCTGCTAAAATCTCTGAAGAGATTGCTCACCGGCGAATCCCTCTTTTTGAACCACTACACAGCCGGCGCAAACGGCGGTCATGTATGGGTGGCTCCTACGCTATCCGGAGACATCGAGGAAGTAACTTTGAACCAGGAGACTCTGATCGTCCAGGGTGGGTCTTTCCTTGCTGCAGAACCAACCGTCGATATGGACATGAACTGGCAGGGATTTCAATCCATGTTCTCCGGCGAAAGCCTTTTCTGGATCAGTATGAAAGGATCCGGAAAACTGCTCATGAACTCTTTTGGCACAATCTATTCTATAGATGTGGATGGAGATTTCATTGTAGATACGGGGCATATCGTAGCCTTCCAGGAGACTTTGAGCTTCAAGATCTCCAAAGCAGGAAAGAGCTGGATCAGTTCCTTTCTGGGCGGCGAAGGCCTGGTATGTCGATTCTCTGGCAAAGGTAAGCTTTACTGTCAGTCCCATAACCCTTCGGCTTTTGGCGCGGCCATGACTCCGCATCTGCGGCCCCGTCGAGGTTGATCCAGGAGAAAGCGCAAGGAGTAATATATGGAAGGACAAAGCTGGAATTTTAAAATGGAAGGTCGTCCGGACTTCTCCATGGCCGTAATCGATGTTCCTGCAGGGCAGACCCTGAAAGTGGAAGCGAGTGCCATGGCTGCTATGGACACCAACGTCAAAATGAAGACAAGGTTCAAAGGTGGATTCTCTCGATTCCTTACCGGCGAATCTCTGTTTATCAATGAATTTACTGCAGAAGGCGGAAACGGTAGCGTTTCGGTTTCTCCGGGGCCTCCAGGAGATCTTTTTCATGTTCATCTGAACAATGAAACCATGTTTCTGCAGAACTCTGCTTTCGTAGCATCCACCATGGGTGTGGAAGTGCAGACCAAATGGCAGGGATTGGCGAAGGTTTCTTCTCCGGAGAATCCCTGTTCCTGATTAAATGTACCGGATCCGGCGATCTATGGTTTAACTCCTATGGAGCAATTATCGAGATCGATGTGAAGGATCAGTATGTTGTGGATACTGGCTGCATTGTGGCATTTACAGAAGGCCTGGATTACAACATCACCAAGGTAGGCGGATACAAATCGCTGTTTCTGTCTGGTGAAGGTCTGGTATGCCGATTCTCCGGTAACGGCAAGGTCTGGATTCAGACCCGTCAGGTTTATCCCCTCGCAGGATTCCTGAATGCCTATCGAAGGGTTCAGCGAAGCAGTTCCTGAGACCCTGCACGGATTTCAGAGCCAATCCCCGTAAACCCTGCGTGGATTGGCTATCGGGCCCGTGCACAGAAAGCAACAGGGCCCGGACAATACTTCGCACCTCTCAGGAATACCCTGACCGCAAAATGCCCGGAGAAATCCGGGCTTTCTTTGCTATTCGGGTGGGAATCCTGAAGCCCTCTGTTAATCAGATTCTGCATTATAGATTCTAGATGGACTCTAGCCAATTGACCTTGCCGCATTCGGATCTGTCGCCTGCTTTAGGCCAAAAACGGTCGAATTATGTCGCATTAGTGCCCGGGCGGTATATGTCGTATTAGTGAGATCTTGGATGGTATTACATTTCTCCAGAAGATGGCCAGAATCTTGTTCCATTCCGTGGAAAGCAGTGCTGGACTGAGCCACATGGCAACCGTCCCAGGCGGTGGCCGGTCCACCGGCTGGGACCCCATCCGGCGCGATGTATTCCCACAATAACGTTCGGTCTACCCTCCAGCATCCGAAATTTCTTTTGACAGCTATATGGTTTCTCAGTACACCCTGCATATTTGAAATAATTATAAAGACTACGTAATGTACGCTTTCTGATTGAACAAATATTTGAAGTACTGATGGGGCTGTGCGGCGGAGAAAGCAGACTTTGTGGCACTTTCTTCTAATAAGATGGGCCCGAGAAGGACCCGGGTCTGCCGAGCAAGCCATCCTGAACGATCTCACCCCGGAGCAAGGGGATCGGTGATACGGTTTCTCACCATTGGCCTGGTCAGTACTGGAATCCGCGGCGAAGAGCCCGGAGGCAACATAGGATAGAAAGATGACTCAATGGCAGAGAAATACGCAACAGGGTAAAATTGGATTATCCAGCAAAACCACCAACTGGCTTCGCCGGGCCATCTTTCGCAGTGAAGCTTCCTTTCTCGTAATCCTCGTTATATTCCAGTGGATCATTGCTCCAGGCCTTTCCCCGGTTATTGCTGCTCCGGAAGACGATTTTGAAAACCTCCTGCGGCAAAATGGTCCTTCCATGGAGCGTTATTATGATCGAGCGGAAGATTCGGCCGATGAGCAGCAATGGGATGAAATCGTTGAGCGCGGTCGGGTAATCCAGATTGGTAGCTGGGAAGCCATCCTGGACCGGGAAATCCAGAATCGAGTTAACTCTGATCCCGCTGCCGATGAAGTGGAGCTGGAGGAGGCCGCTACCCTGGTTCAGGCTCAATGGGAGCAACAGTTAGAAGACGAAATGGAAGAGCGCAGGGGGGAATGGCGCGCTCGAAATCTTACCAGGGAATCCCCGGGCCTGCAGGATCTGCTAAATGCCATCGATACGCAGGGCCTGGCCTCTATCCTGGACGAAGCTGGCCGCCAACCCCTGGATCCGGACTTCACCACCCGGGAAAAGCTGGAATCCTGGGATGATTACGTGCAGCCCAGAGTAGCGCTGCTTCGACAGGACTGGGAAAGCCAGATGGATGCGCTGTATGCCGGTCTTCAAACTGCGGTTAGTTTGAGCGGCGATGAGCGTGATGCCTTCGAGGCTGAATTGGCCAATCTTCGCGGTCAAACGCAGCAATACTACAACCAGGAAGAGAGCAATCTGATCTCTGCCTTTCGTACGCAGGTTCTATCCCGGGAGAACCGCCTGGCGGATCTGGACAATAGCGTAGCGGATGAAACAGATCCGGATGAGCTGGCCCAGCTCTTGATTCAAAGAACCAGACTTTCGATTCGGCAGTCGGGAGGGGAAATCATCATTCCTGATCGTGATTTGATTCGTGTGGGCCTGGGCACAGACATCAATGCGGAATCCTTCAACGAAGAGGCGATTCGTGCTTTCGAAGCCGGTCAGAAACAGTGGAATAAGGCGATCCAGGATCTAATCGTTCAAAAACTGAAATATGATCAGCAAGCGGAAAGAGAGCGCAGAGCAGGCGAAGCGCAATGGGAAGATGCCTATCAGACGTTACTCCAGGAGCGGGATAGCTGGAATGCTGAAATCGAAGATCAGATTCAGGAGGGCCTGAACGCCTGGGAACAGGCGGAGGCGGATTTCGGAGATAATCGTGCTCTGGCAGAGGAAGAACTGGGCAAATATCTGCAACAACGTCAAAAGGAATGGGACGATCACCTGGGTGGACTACAGTCTGTAATTCTGGATGGATCCGGAACCATCGAAACGGCGGTGAACAATCGACTCTGGTATGACGATGCCATCAAGAGAATCCAGGCGAACTCCTCCATTGTCCCCAATGCCGCAGAAACCATCACTCTCTACGAACAGGAGCGTACCAGGTGGCAAACCATTGAAAATGATTTGCGACAACTAGTACGAGATTCCCTGTCCCGAGTGCACGATGGAGATATGCGCGGCGAAAACGGGGTGAACGGTCCCGGTCTGCTGGATGAGAATTCAGATACTCGTGTGCTAACCAGCGCGGAGCTGGAGTTGCAGATTGCAGAAAAGGAACTGGCCTATTATCAAAATAGAAAAGAAAACGCACAACAGGTCTATGACAGTCTCCTGGCCTCAGATGGCATGACCCCGGAGGAAGTGTCTGTAGAGCTGGAAGCCGCCAGAACCAGCTATCGGGATCAGGAACAGACTTATCTCGATCTTCTTGCCGAGCTAAACGGCGGTGTTTCCCAGGCCACAGATTCCGTGGATCTTTCCGGCGAAGACGGAACTTCTGCAGACACTCCTGATGCAGGAACTACATTGCAGGATGAGCTGGATGCAGCTGCCGAAGAAGCCGCCGAGAAGCGGGCCGCGCTGGCAAAAGCACAGAAGGATTTAAACCAGGCGCAGGCTGCCTATGAGCGAGCCATGAAGCTTCAAGTTCTGGTCCAGAACCCTGATCTACTGGGAGACATTGGTAGCCTGCCTGGCGACACGGACTTTGGTGAAGAAGGCAAAACGGACCCCGGTCTCCGAGGAGAGATCGAAAGCGCTCAAAAAAGCATAGACCAGGCCCAGGAAAAGGTTCGTCAGAATCAAAGAGAAGTAAACCGCCTCAAATATGAAGAGGCCAATGCGAATCGTGCAATCGACTTCTTTAAAGATCTGTTCTCCCGTATTAAATCCTTTGAAAACCTCAAAGAAGAACATGCAGCGTTCATAGATGAGCTGGATGCTGAAGCCTCCCTCCTGGGTAAGCTGGACATTCTTCTGGATCCAGGCTCGGAGATTCTGGCCGGCCTCTACGGAAATGAGCGTTCTGAGGAAATCAAGGATGAGCTCCAGGCCATCCAGGATTCCATGCCGGAGCTGGAAACCAACGTTCAGGATTCTGTTGCCCGTCTGGACCCTGAGCTCACGGGCCTTGAAGCTCCTGTTTCGAACCTGGAAACTACCTTTCAAGATCCATTAAACGAAGACACTGCCTTTGCTAACGGCGTGGCCGATCTTGTGCAATTTATTTCTGGTCAGCCCGATCTGGTAGCCTCCACAGAAACCGGAGCCCAGGTGTCTTCAGTGCTGGCAGCCTATAATGCGCAGGTAAACGAAAAGGATAACCAGGTCCAGGATCTGACCGATGCTCGGCAGGAATTCCAGACCATACTTCAGGATTACCGGGACACTCTGGCCGCTCATTCAGGGGATGCCCAGAATATTGAGGTGCAAAAGGCCATTGTGGCTCTCAAAGGTGGCTATCAGAAATATCTATCTCAGGTCTCTACTTTTCAGGCCTATCTATCCAATCTGGATCAGTATCGTAATACTCTAATCAATCTATCGCAGCAGCTTGTGCTGCAGGCTTCCTCGGAAATCGACGCCACCATGTATGGCGATGAGCGTACAAATTTACGTTCCGATCTTTCTACGCTTCAGTCCAATCTACATAGTGCTCGTCAGGCACTGAATACGGCAGCCCAACAGGCCTGGGCACCTTTTGACGCCGTGAATACCGCATTCGAAAAAGCATCCACAGCATTGTCCGACTATACCAATGATCGAGAGGCAGAGAGAAACAAGCTGCTGGAGGCCTATGCAAAGATCGACAAGATCGAAAAAAGCCTGGCATCCAGTCGCGACTCTCAACAGGCCCAGATTTCTTTTCTTCTCGATTCAGAGGCTGGCGACGAAGAGCTAGAGAGCATCGAAAAGGCTCTGCAAAACGATGGAATGACCCGTGCCGCTCAAATCAACCTCCGAGCCACGCAAATTCTGAGTGCAGCGCTGGTGGATGATGCACCGGAATCGGTTTCTGTTGCCATTCTGAATCTGGAACAGCAGCTCCTGGAGAATCTGGATGATCTGGAGATCGGCGACAGTTCCCAGCGAATCGACATAGAAGCCATTCAACTGGCCATGCAATTCCTGAAGGGAAATCAGGCAGGCCTGGAAACGGAGCTGGCGGACAATCCTTCAGATCTGGCCGATGAACTTTCCTCCATGCAGGACCGGGCTCAGCTGGTTGCGGATTTCTATGCCGCCGGGGCCGAGTTAACGGAAGCCGAGCGAAATACACTGCGAAACTCAAGCGATGCCGACGATCGCATGCTTCTGAACGAATACTATAATCCAGGTTCTACCTTCGGATTTCAGGCCATTCTGTCTCAAATGAAAGAGCAGAACCAGGCAGAAGCTCAATTCGCACGATTTAAAGAAGGGATTCAAACCGGAGCCATTCTACATTCGGCCCTGGATCAGGAACTGGCGGCGCAGGAAGATAGCATTGATGGACTGCTGGTGGCTCTGCAGAACGAAGTGCCTGCCCTTGCGGGAATCACAGCCAGCGAACTATATAACGATTCCAGACCTCCCGGGGAGCCGGATCTGGACACAGATGCCACCGAAGTGAAACAGAATCTGTATGCAGATCTCATAGGTGCAGAAACGAACCTGGAGGCGTTGCTGGGTATTGTTGGCGATACAGATACACTGTCGGCAAACTTCAGCTCCACTAACGTAGTGGCCATATTGAGTGAAGTTCAAAAAGTCACAAACACCATGGAAGGCCTGGAGGCGGATGAACTGGCCGCTTTACAGCGAATTCAGCCTGTGGCCCAGACCCTGTATGACCAGGCCCCCGATGCAGAGGTAGTGCTCCGAGATGGAATTCAGAATCTGACAGACTCGGCCCTTAGCGGTCTGGCGGCTTTCCTCAGCCTTGAATCCTCTTTTCCTATTGCGGCTCCTCCCGGAACGGACGCAAATGGAGATCCCTTTCTGTCCCCTTACCAGGAACTGTCCAATGCTCGTCTAAAGGCCAATATCCTATGGTCGGACTGGGACGCAAAACAGGCAACGTTTGCATCTGCTGTTTCTGACTTTGAAACGGCGTCCGCCAGCTATCTGCAGGCCCTATCAACCTATGAACCAGGATCGCCAGAATGGATTCAGGCCACCGATGATTTCACATTGGCTGCGGGAGAATTCTCTCTGGCATTCAACAAAGCCCGGCAATATCGAAGCGATATATCTGATGCACTAAACGAAGCGGACACCATTGCCCGGACCATAACCAGGACCATCATAGAGGATGCCGTTCAGAATGGGGAAATAAGTCCGGATCCCTCCTGGAAGTACGTGGTGCATGAAAACGATATTACTCCGGACTTGAATGATTCCATCACCGCCAATCGAGACGATTATGTAATTATTAGAAATTCAGATTCAAATGTTCTGCAGGATCTGGCCCAGGCTTCGTATCAATGGGGAAACCGAACAGCAGCCCTGGAACTGGAGGTTCAGACCTCGGATGCCCAGACGCTGGAAGAGTTTGAAAATAACATGGCCACCCTTTCTCAGCGAATCCTGAATCTTCAGGCTGCTGTTTCAGCTCGCGAAGACTACAGAGATGAAGCGGTGGATGCTCTGCGAAACGACGTTCCCAATGCCATACGTGTCATGACCGTTCCTGTAGGACCGAATGAAATCGATGATCATGAACTGGTATCCATGGCTGATGGAATCCTGATGGCCCTGCAGAAGAAGTCTCTAAACGGAGAACAGTTCAACGAATCTTTGCTGGCCAACATTCAGGAAGTAAAGGCCTACACAGATGAAATCGATAATCTGCTCTATTTCAAGAACTACCCGGATGGCCAGGAGGCCAAAGATCAGCTGGATGATCTGGAGACAAAAAAAGAGACCCTGAAAGAACTGGAAGCCGATGTGGCGGGGCTGAAGCGAAGCCTGGAGTCCCTGCAGAATAGCGGTGCTCCGCTGCATCAGTCCATGGATCAGGTGCAGGCCATTGTCCAGAAATGGAACTCTATAGAAGAAAAGTCAGACGGAGTTCGAAGCATCCCCTCAGACATAGAGGATGCGGTGCTGGAATTGAAAGATAGGGCCTGGTCTGCGCATAAGCGTAACATTGCCATGGCCTTTCTGCAGACCCAGCATGGCTACGGAACCCTGGATGATTACATGGAAGCTGTGGCCAGTAATCAGCCCATCCTGGCCGGTGCTCAGAACCCCAAACAGCCGGTGAAAGCGGCCAAATTCCTGGGAACCGATCTCACTCAGGATCAGCTGGATGAGCTCCGCGCCTTCCTGGTGCCTTATTACGAGAAGTCCCTGCTGGAAAAAACCGGTCTTGTCGCTCAACTGGATAACTACGTGGCCACCCGGGATCCAGCGCTACAGAGCGAGCTCTATGAGTTTGGTCTTATGGAAGCGTTTGATCGAGTGCAGAATGGACTGCAAAACGGATTTGTTCACCCAGGCACCATGCCAGAAGCGTTGCGAGACTATACCCTTGCGGCCTCCTTTACCAGCTTTCTGGAAAATCAGGAAGATCTGAACGTTACTGTGGCTGCCGACCGGGAAGTGGGAAAATTCCGATTCCTGGATCAAACCGGCGGTAATACCCAGTGGGCCGACTTCCTGAACGATTATCTTGCCAACTTTGATTCCAGAAATGCATCGTACTATCTTCCTGAAGAGCTGAAAGAACTGCATGCCTACCAGTCTGTATTCTTCAGCGACTACACAGAAGGTCTGGATATGGCCGGACTGAGCCAGTGGCTGCTGGACAAAAAATATGAGCCGGAAGTGCAGCAATCTGCAGAGAATGCCGCTCGCATGCGATTCGCCCAGGAGAATTACTCCGGCGAAGGACTGGATGAATATTTTAGCTGGGTGGATTCCCGGCTTTCCGCTGCCGGCCTTTCCGGTTTTAGCGATGCCGAAAAAGATGATTTTGAACTCTCTATCGCAGGGGTGAAATCGCCGTTCGAACTGGCCTCCCTGGCCAAAGACATTCAGGCCCAGCATTTTACAGAAGAGAAGGTCAATCAGGATACGCTGAGCGATGCCCTTTCAGCTCTGGCCGAGGAAACGGAAAATCTTCTGGAGGCGAATTTCCAGGCGGAACGGGACTACAGAAGAGAGAAGTACGTGGCCGATGTGCAGGCCGGCGCCATTCTAATAGAATCGCATCTAAGCTATGAAGCAGAAGACATAGGTCCCGATGGACTGGCCAAAGTGGAACAGGATACCCAGGTGGCCAATCGCATCAAAGAGCTGGAGCGGCAGGCAGAACATGAACTGGGGGCCTTCGTATCTCTACTGGAAACCTATCGTAGCCATGCCTACGATCCAGACAAAGATGAATTTCTTTCCATTTCTAAAACAGCAGACGATGTAGCGTCTGCCTACAGCGCCGATAAAACCGTTCACACTTCAGACGGGCAGGGCGTGTATGCCTTCGAAGCCGACCTAAACAACACCCAGCAAAAGCTGGAACAGTATAGAAATGTAAATCAGCCTGGTTTTCTAACAGATGATCCGTATGCCACTGTATCTGCGGCCCGAGCCGAGATGGCCGGCCTGAAAGATACCGTTCTTCAGGCAGGGGAAACCATTGTCCAGATTACCTATGCAAACTCCATTGGACTGGATGCCCGGGAAGAACTGGAACGCACCGTAACCGAATACGAAACCCGACAGACCACGCTCAACACTGCACAAACCGAATATAATAATGCCCAGCAAGCCCTGGATACAGCGCAGATTGCCTATAACGACAAGCAGCAGGAAACCCAGGATGCCTATGAGGCTCTAAAAGAAGCAGAGAAAGAACTGAATCGCGTGCAGGGGCTGTATGACTCCGCTCTGATTCTGGACTATGCAAAAGACGTAGAAACCGATTCCGAAACCTCCGACCCGCTGGCCGTGGCCAAAGAACATCTGGACCAGGCCAAAGCAGACTACAGCGAAAAGCTGGAAGGCGTAGAAGCCCTGCGCACGAAAGTAGCCAATCAGATCAAGATCGATGAGCTGGGGCTGGATGCGAAAACCGTTCAGATTGCCCAGGATCTAAATCTTTCCCGAGAAGAAGCCCGGGAGTGGGCTCTACGCGCCATGCGCTACAGCGAAGCCGAACAGGCCATTAAAGCCGAGGTAGCGGCGCGAAGAGAAAGAGTACGAGCCGCCGAATCTGCTTTGAAATCTTCCATGGGACGGCTTATGCCTTACCAGGCACCGCCCTATGCTACTCTGGAAGGGTACCGAGATTATAACTCCAACAAATATCTGAGGACCGAGCAACTCATGCGTTCCATGTTCCAGATCGCCGACGGAATTCGTCTGGGACAGCTGGGAATGTGGGACTTCATGGTGCCTCATGATGCCGCCACCAGGCTCGTGGCTTATCCCAGCGCCAGCCAGAACAGCGGACCCACGGTACTGGAACAGGATGTATGGGGTCAGGATCTCAAAAACCTTCTGCCGAACAAGAGCCCGGCAGACTTCCTGGCCAAATACGGCACCGGGCAGCCCGGAGCGGAGGGCGATGCTCTGCAAAAAGCCACTCTCACCTGGTTCTGGACCCGGTATGACTGGGCCGGCGCCGAGTTTTCTCGAAGAAGAGAGCAGGCGGGCACAAACTACGCCGCCTATGATCAGCTAATGCATGAATGGGCTGCCCTGGAAATCATCAAAATGGCCAACATCGCCAATGTCCTGGGAGCCTTGAATCCCCAGGTGGGCGTTTACATGTTCCAGAGGAACAATCAATTTACCGATGCTAAGGCCGCCCTCTATAGTCTGGTGGGTACCGCGAATCAAAATGCCCAGGAACTAACCGAGGCCCAGCAATCCCTGCAGGAGCTTACAGATATTACGTCTGTAACCCAGCTCAAGAGCGTGCTTCAGGACGTAGGCGGACTCAGCGACGATGATCTGGCCTTTATTCAAACCGATGGAAACGGAAATGGCCTGGAAAATCTGGAATACGTGGGCGGTAAGAAGACGCTGGGCTTTGATGAAATCGCCGGCCGGGATGGAGAGGCTGCGGTTCAGCAAAGAGCCATCCACGATCAATATGGACTGTTTGTTCGCGAAGGCGAGCCTCCGGTAGGCGCTACCACCGGTGACATCAACGGAGATACAGACAAATACGGCCGGGTTACCAGACTCATGGTCAGCGCCGATGAATTTGCCGATGCGCTTTCCGTAACGGCCCGTACTCAATACGAAATCGAACGGGATGAATACTACGAAACCGCAGAGAACATTACCGTAGGTTCCGTAAGCATTGAACGTCTGGAAGTGCTGGATGATCGCGAACAATTCTTTGCCGATCTATTCGAAGAAGCAGAAAACCAGATGGGCGAAGGATTCATGCAAAATGCCATGTTCCGGGACCTCATCGATGATTACATGGGCTCCGATGGTGTGGTTTCGGAAATCCACTCCATGTATCAGTCCCAGCAGAAGACCCTGAACCTGGCCGAATGGGACCAGCGTCAGGTACAGCTTTCAGATAAAAAGGATCAGTGGCTGAAGAGAGTTAACTATCTCAAAGATGTGGGACAGACTCGTTTCTCCAATATGGTTGAGGAGTTCAATCAGAACCGAAACGATTGGAGACAGGACTTCAATGCCCGGGTGGATGCCAATCGTCAGAAGTATCTGGATGAAATTGAAAAGACCATCGAGGACCAGCAGAAATGGGCGGAAGCCTTCCGGGCCGAGATGCGCAAGAAGTCAGACAAGAGGAATCTGCGAGAACTCTATGATGGCATACAGTCCGAGCTAAATACCATTCGCAAGAATCTGCCGGGCAGCACGCCGCTGAACGTAAATGCAAACGATATTCTGGCTCAGGTTCTGGCCAAGAAACCGGAAACCCTGGATGAAAGCATCCTGGATGCAGGCAAATACGTAAATACCCAGGCATTCATCGAACAGATGGAAAGCCTGGATCTCATCAGCGCGGAGCTGGATCAGTATGAGGCTGTGGTAACGGAGATGGAGGATGCGCAAAAGCGTCTTACCGTCCTACAGACCCTGGATGGTATCCTCACACTGCCACAGACCTATAAAGAAATTATAGCCCAGGCCAACAAAGGGCTCCATAAAGAACTGGAGAATAAACTGGTTCCAGACGGATTCATCAAAAATGGAAATGTTTTCGGTAGATATGCAACCACTCCCGAATCCTTGAAAAGCGGCACAGGTCAGACTCTGCAGATCCTACCGGATTATGCGGATTTTATCTATACACCTCCCACCGAATTCCCGGCCGTAAAAGATGCCAGCGGACGTTCCTGGGACATGAGCGATGTAAATGCGCTGGTGGGCGAAGATGCTCCTTCCGCTGCGGAACTCAAAGCCATGACTCGTCTGGTGAAGACAGCCATGGACCAGGAGTTTGCCAAAGTCTATGTGGCCAAACGCACAGAGAACTATGAGGATGAAATGGCTGCCTTTGGAGGTCGGCGCGGGCTTACCGCCTATGTGCAGCAGGTCACCGGAGCTACCGTAAGCACCCTGCAGAAAGGCGGAGAATTAACCGGGAATGAGGGCCTTACCGTGGGCCTTGTAGAAGGGGGCACCTTTGGTCGGCACCACTTCGATGAATTCTATAGAATTCTGAAGCTGAAGGAGTATTACGATAAGCAGAAAACCGCGGGCGAAGCCAAAAAGAATAGCGGTCACTATAAAATGGGCCGCGGACTGGGCGATTATATGGAATTAACCAGCGGTGGGTTGATCGATTCGGATACCATAGCCGGAGCCTTCTACGACAATCGAGATGCTATCGATACCGTTATGGATGTGGCTGTTGCTGCTGCGGCCATTGTGGCTGGTCTTTTCACCGCCGGGGCCGGAACGGCTGCGATCATGGGAGCGTATTCCGGTTATAAGATGACCCTGGGAGCGTATGAGGGCGGAGCACTGGGAGCTATTGCAGGTGCAGCCAGCATAGTAAATTCTTTCACTCCGGGCGTCGCCCTGGATATGAGCTATTCCTATGAGAACGGCTTCAGTGGACAGGTCGGATTTGGAGTGGGGAAAGCCGGTACCGTTGGTCTAAGCTATTCAGACCAGGCGGGCTTTGGTGCCTCGGTGGGCATGAATCTGGACGGAGCCTTGAATCTGGGCTTGAACTATAGTGAAAGCGGCGGGTTTGGAATTAACGCTGGCTTTGAAGTAAATAACGCTAACGTAGGCTTGAGTTATTCGGATACAGGAGGTTATGGAGCATCCATCAGCCAGAAAAACGGATTCGGTGTAAAGTATTCTCGCGATCGGGGTGTATCCGTCCTGTATAGTAATACCTTCGGGGATCCTAAAAAGAGCCCCGCGCTATTATCGAGCACTCTGGACTATAGCCTCAAAAAACGCGATGTAAGAGCTGATATCAGTGCCAGATACAATGATACTACCAAGACTCAGAATTCCAGGTTCTGGAATCAGTCCGGAATGGATTTGAGCATTGGAAAAGAGGGCTACGAGGTTTCCGGAGTTTTCCGCGGGGATAAGATAGGAACCTATGCAATGGACTACGCCAACGGGGGTGGTCTGCAGATGAATACGGGCAATCTCCCCTTCCAGACGAAGATGGCCCTTATCAAAATGGAGCAGCAAAAAGAGCTGCAGAAGATGGAGGAGGAAAGAGGCGGCTATATCCTCAGTCTTCTCAGCGAAACGAAACTGCTCTCAGCATTTACAGAGGCGCAGACCCCTGAAGCAAAAAAAGCGATACTGGAAAAGGCTGCCAAAGAGCGAGAGAAGAACTCTGAGGCCGAAGGGAAGTCATCGGAGGATGCCAGTGAAACCGTGGAGTCATCCTGGACCGACGGCTGGTTTGGCCTTAAGAAACCTGGAACAACATCAAGGATGGCTTTGTTAATTCCTTTGGCCTGGGTAACCAGAGCCGCTATGTCCAGGAAGTGGATGGCAAATTCAAGGTCCGGGTGTGCTTCGTAGCCGGAACACTTGTAAAAACCCGCGAAGGTTACCGCCCGATTGAAGAAATCGAGATCGGCGATGAGGTTCTTTCCTGGAATGAAGAGACGCAAACGGTTGAATACAATAAAGTCGTTCGTACCTTCAAGAAGCAAGCGAAAGAGATCGTACGTCTGGAGTATACAAACGGTTCTGTGATTGAAACGACGAGGGAGCACCCCTTCTATGTGTCGGGAGCCGGCTGGACGCCGGCGCAGGAGCTCCGTACCGGAATGTTGCTGACGCAGGCGAGCATCAGCCCTTCAGCGGTTCACCTGGATCTTGTGAGTCAGCAGCTCAGTGACCAGCGGGCAGTCATCAAAAGCGTGACAGTGGTTGAAAGGTCTGAGACGGTCTATAATTTCGAAGTTGCAGAGGCCCATACTTATTATGTGGGCACTGATGAAGTATTGGTGCACAATCGGTGTTTTCTGGATGGCACGGAAGCAGAGAAGGCCGAATTCATGGCGATGCTACGAAAGATCAGCTCCGATGACCTTGTAGTGGACCCCGAGACCGGAGAAGTGACAATCGTATCGAAGGGTGATGGAACGGACAGACCTCTTGGGACAGAGATGTTGCGCAATCTGATAGGTGATGAAGACTTCGAGGTTACCATTGAGAAGCGGGCGGTCACTGACAGTGGAACCAGTAAGTTCAGGGAGTATGGCCTTCTCGGGGAGTTGTTCGGTATGGGGACTTCAGTCTACTACAACCCGGAAGATGAGACGGACGCCTATCCCACGATGAATGCAGACGGTGATATTTACTTTGCTGCCATGAAGCCCCATGAAATTCTGATGCACGAGTTAGGGCACGCAGAGATGTACAGGCAGGGCAAGCAGCGTTATAGATTTCAAAAGGATGATAGTGAGGTATACTACTACAATCCAGAGACCAGGCAATTTGAGATGATGAGCATCGATAAGTTCCCCTGGAACGAAACGCAACAGACAGGAATCAGTGAGGATATAGACTGGGAATTCAATGAACGAGCACTGAGCAAAGAACAGGGTGAA
>JBHIXQ010000009.1:0-15682 GCA_041984705.1 Leptonemataceae bacterium
CCCAAAACCCCAAAACCCCATGAAGAGCAGCATATCGCGTGTTTTTAAATTATATTTTTATTATTCATGGAGAGTATTGAAGACTTAGACGACGAAAACTAAAAGAAGCTCGACTAACTTGAAGGAGAGGTAGAATCCCAGGAAAACAAGGTTAAGTCAATGAATGCAGAGATTAAAGATCTAGGAGGCGACAGAGACCAAATTGTGGACAAGTATGATGAACAGATCAAGGAACTTAACAGGAGAATTAGCGAAATGAGCAGTGACTTCGCACAGATGCTGAAGGAATAGATAGGATCAAGCAATGGATCCTGGCAATGGGCACTTTGCTGGGACTGATCCTGCCCTCAGTATTGACCACCATGCATCTGTGGAGAATGGACCCTTTTCTGGTGCCGGTGCTTTTGTTCTTTATCTTTCCCAGCACTCTGCTCTACGGCACCTACAGAATCCATCTGCTGCCATTTCAACTGATCCTCACCCGGTCGTTGCTGGCAGGTATTCTAACTGTTGTTTTCATTGGAATATACGGTCTGGCACTTCTTACAATCAGTCTAATACTTCCGGAAAGTTTAACAGATGCCCGGTGGATTCTACATATAGTTATCATCTTCTCCATTACCTTCTTTATGGATCCGGCGCGAAGGTTCACTTCCAGGATTCTGGACAAGAGATTGCTGCGTCCCAGCGGTGAACTGGCAGAATCGCTAAAGCGATTGGCCAGTTTGATGAGTTATCCTCTAAAGATTCAATCCACTGCAGCAGCCTTCCTGGGAGAGATTGAGCGAACTCTGAACATTGAAAAAGCCTATCTACTTTTTTCAACCTCTACGTTCCCGGATTTACGCATTCGTACAGAAGGAATCCTTCGACTGCCAGATGGAAGCCCTCTCTGGAGACACGTAGCCCCGGAAAGAATCGTCGTTACTTCCTATCTTACTTACGGAACGGGAGTGCGGGGCGAGCTCTACAAATTCCTGTACAGAAATCGCATCCACCTGGCTGTCGGAATTGAAGGTCTGGAAATGCCTTCATTGAAACTTCGCTTCCAGGAGCATTTAAAGGAAATTAAGACGCAGAGAGAGAGCAAGAATTCCTACTTCAAGCTAAACAGAGGAGCCCTTTCCAATCGACTGAGACTCCCTACCAGGGCTGCATTGCTGATTGGAAAGCCAAGAAATAGAGATGGATTGCTACTCAGCGAAATCCGCTATCTCCAGGAAGCCTCCAGGCTTGCAGGAATGATGGTAGAAAACTTTGCCCTGCTCTTCCAGGAAGTAGAGAAGAGACAGAAAATGCGGGAGGTCTATCTTGCCGGTCAATTCCAGAGGCAGGTATCCAGCAGCTTTGAAAATCTGCCTCAGGGCATTCGCATGTCCTATTTTAATCTTCCGGTGATCAGTGTTACCGGGGACTACCTGGATCATATTGAACTGGAAGGAAACAAAAGCGCAGTCTTTCTGGGAGACGTAAGTGGACACGGTCTGGGCACCGGCTATCTCGTGAATGCCATGAGAAGCATTGTTCGCTCGCATCTGGCTGCCGGCTCCAATCTGGTCCAGACAGTAAATACTCTAAATTCATTTCTCCTGGATAGATACGAAGGAAACGAGTTCTTTACTCTGTTCGCTCTTGTGCTGGATCGCGAAAAGGGAGAGATGGAATATCTGAATGCGGCCCATCCGGGTCCACTCATTCGCAGCCCTCAGGAAGATCAGATCATCAAACTGGAAGACACACAGAGGCTACTGGGAGTGCTTCCCAGCCCTTACAGAACCAGTGTGTACAATCTGCGTCCGGGACAGAGATTGTTCTTATGCTCGGATGGGGTACTGGAAACCTTTGCCAAGAATGAAGAAGCCTTTGGAGAATCCAGGTTTGCCCGGTTCCTTCTGGATGAAGGAGATAAACCTTTAGAGGAAATCAATCTGAAGCTTCGCGAAGAGTTAAACCATTTCAGAGGCTCTCGGTCCCCGGATGACGATACCACTTTTCTGGCCCTTGAGTTCGCACCAAGACAGGGCCCGCTAACCACTTTGTTATCATTTCTAAAGTTGGATCGAGAAAAACCCGGCAATACTCCTGAAGAGGTTACTGAATCGGAACCTGGCAGGCCACCAAAACGAAAGTCGGTGACCATTACCCGGGATAATCTGGGCGGTCTGGATGAAGAGTGAAACTATGAAAGATATCCTGGAGGATTTGCATTCCAGGTATAATTCCCATCGCTACTTGAAATCCGATCCTCTGGCTCTGGTCCATGGACATAGAAGCAAAAAGCCGGAGGATCTAGAGATTGTTTCTCTTCTATGTGCGCTCTTTGCCTATGGCCGTGTGAGTGCCATCCAGGCTTTCCTGGGAAAGCTACTTCCGATTCTGACCAATGAACCTCACAAGTTCCTGGCCTGCGAAGACCTGTATTTACAGGAGCAGGACATACCCTACTACAGATTTCAAAGCTCCAGGGATGTACACATTATTCTAATGCGTCTTTCTGATATGGTTCGGGAGTCGCAGCATGCGAAGGATTCCACATGCCTGCCTCTGGAGTTTCACTTTGGCAATCCGAAAGAGCCCACCATCCACCGACTGGCCCGGTTTCAACGCAGTTTCTTGAAAGGAATTCCGGAAGCCAATCGAAGTCCCGGTATCCTTCACTGGATTGGACAGGCCGAAGGACGAGGAGCCAGAAAACGGCTATGCATGTTCTTGCGCTGGATGGTCAGAAACGAGTATCCTGACCTGGGGATCTACAGAACATTTTCCAGCGCCGATCTAATCATTCCGCTGGATGTTCACATGGGACGAATTGGCCGAAACCTCCAATTCACGGAGCGCAAGACTCAGGACTGGGAAATGGCCTCCCAGATCTCCATGGGGCTTTCCGGTGTGGCTCCGGAAGATCCGCTCAGATACGATTTTGCACTTACCCGACCTGGAATCCTTGGACAATGCCGGGGTACCTGGTTTGCCGATATCTGCCCAAGCTGTTCCCTGCAATCAATATGCATTCAGGCCAGGGATAAACGTCCCGAAACCGGAGCATAATTCGCAACATTTCTCTTTGCTCTCAGGGCACAAATTGCGAAACTGTACAAATGCGGCTGCGAATCCTCTGTATGGGTGCCCATCCTGATGATGTAGAGCTGGGCATGGGTGGAACCGTGGCCAGCCTGGTAGAAAGTCATGAAGTACTGATTCTGGATTTAACCAATGGTGAACCTACGCCCCATGGTTCCCCGGAGATTCGAGCCAGGGAAAGTCAGAAATCAGCCTCTATTCTGGGAGCTCCCAGAAAAACACTGGATATGCCCAATCGGTATCTGGAAGAAACCATCGAGAATCGCAAAAAGTTGGTCGCGGAGTTCCGTGCCTTCAAGCCCGATTACATTTTTGCCCCCTATCCAGTGGATGCGCATCCAGATCATATTGCTGCCGGGCAGCTGGCTGAGTCAGGTAGATTCTATTCCAAACTTACCAAATCCGATATTCCCGGTGAGCCTTTCTTCCCTCGAAGAGTAATCTATTATTTTCCGGTGCACATCCGCCTGAGGATGGAGCCTTCCTATGTCTTTGATGTATCTTCGCAAATGGAAAGGAAAAGAGAGGCGATACAGTGCTATGAGTCTCAGTTCAAAGCTGGCAAGAAAGAGCATATCATAGAAAGCGTATTGAACGAAAACAAATACTGGGGCTTTCAGGCCGGAGTAGAAGCGGCCGAACCTTTCTACCAGAGAGAAATCACCCTGTTCAAAAACTGGCCCGAGGGTTATCGTTGAGCATTACTATACCTGAAAACCTGGATAATCTGGATCAGAAGATTCAGAGTCGCCTGGAGAAATGCCGGGCTGGAATTCTCTGTCCGGACACTCTAAAGGAGCAGGCACTTAAGCTACGAGAAAGTATGGGCTGGACTCATGATTGCGGATTGCTTATCGCAGCAGGACATCAGCCGGTGCTTTATCATCCCGGTCTCTTGATGAAGGATGTGCTGGCTCATGCTCTGGCAAAGCGATACAATGGAGTGGCTTACAATATTGTTCTGGACACGGATGAAGTGGATCTGGAGTTTTCGTATCCGGCATTAATGGATCTGGACTACTCCAGCACCGTCACCGGCACGGCTGCATGGCCGGTTCAAAAGCGCATAGCAAGATATGGGAATTCCAGACGAATCGTAGGCTCCGTGGAGTTTACGCAAACCGATCGCATGCGGTTGCTTCAGGCCTGTGATGATGCTTGCCGCGGTCTGCACCTGGTATTGAATCCTGCTTCCAGGGAAAGTGCCAGAAGGATGATTCAAGATTTTAAACGTTCCATCGAAACTGCAGAATCTATTCTGGATCCGTCCACAGAGCTACGCAGATTGGCCCATGAAAAATTAGGTATCCAGATAAGGGATGTTCGAGCCTCAGACCTCTTTGACTCGGAAGCATTTCTCTATTTCGCATCCTTCATTTCTCAAAGATCCGATGATTTTAGAAGTCGCTATAATCTTGAGCTGGCGCGCTATCGCCGGGAGCGAAGAATCAAGAATCTAGCACAGCCACTGCCGGACCTGGATGAGGCCAGCGGCGAATTACCGTTCTGGTATATCGAAAATGGCATTCGAGAGCCACTTCAGGATGAAGGATTTCCAGAAGCGATTGAGTCCGCCAGAGCTGGAAAAGGCAAAATCTATCCCCGCGCAATCACCAC
Source organism: Leptonemataceae bacterium (assembly GCA_041984705.1). GTDB lineage: Bacteria > Spirochaetota > Leptospiria > Leptospirales > Leptonemataceae > UBA3465. Next base: position 4,699 of record JBHIXQ010000009.1, read on the forward strand.
CAGTCTTTTCTTTCGTCTGTTCTTCTGCGATCTATTCATTCATGGCACCGGCGGAGGAAGATACGATCGAATTACCGAGAATCTGATTTCTGAATTCTTTCAATGCGATGCGGCTCCTTTCCTGGTGGCCACTGCCAGCTTGAGCATGCAGCCTCGAGCGGATTTACCGGTGGATTCGAGAACTGTTCCGGAAGTAGAACTGGAAATGCGGGAAATCAAATTCGATCCCGCTCAATTTCTGAGTACAGAATGCAAGCTTCGCAAAGAAAGGGATGATCTAATACAGCAGTGGCAGGCGGCCAGAAAAAAGGGCCAGGATCGCTCAGAATTGCATGGTCAATTCTTGAAGCTTCGCAAAAAGGCGGGTCTCTATTTGAAGGGCCAGAAAAAGGATCTGAGAAAGGAACGAACCCGGGCAAGGTACGTAGATCGAGCAAGAAAGATCTATGGTGACCGAAGCTATCCGATCTTCTATTACGACCTTTCCCCGCTGGTCTCGGCCGTGCAGAATATAGCCAGCCCCCAGAAGCCGGAGAAAGTGCCAGGCTGAGAACTTATTCAGAATCCTTGAAAAGATTTCCGATGTTTTTCTCTGCCAGCGCCTTTTCGTAGTCTTCTCGATCAATTAGAGTAAGGCCCAGCTTCTCCTTTACAATTCGTTTAAGGATCTTTCCCGTCTCTGCTGGATCTTTAAGTCTGGTAGCCAGGTATTTGAATTCAGTTCCGCAACCGCTACAACTGGAGTCCTTCAGATAATTCAGGCCAATCTGCTTGCATGCAGCGCAGGTGCCGTAAAGATCATCGATCAGAAGCAGGTGCTTTTTCACCGTATCCAGATCCAGCTGCTGCCATACTCGGACCGAGCGCTCATTGCCGGACTTGTCATCGGTAGCCATATCTTTCTATGGTTCTACAGCCGACCCTGTCAAGGCTGTTCTGATCCAACAGTCCTATTACTCAACCTTTCAGCCAGTGCGAAAATCTTTTCTGAGCGCCTTTCAAATCCTGGATCCGGCATCCTTCGGTTTTGCACACTCGATGGAGAAAACGCCCGATTTTCGCAGGCAGCATGGGTCCCTGAAAGATATATCCAGTGTAGATTTGAACTAGATCGGCGCCTGCCAGTATCTTTGCCAGGGCCCGGACCGGCGAATCAATGCCGCCCACGCCAATAAGTGCCATTTCCTCACCTGCAATGTCTCTGGTCTTCTGGAGCAGTTCCGTGCTCCTGCCAAAGAGAGGGGATCCGGAAAGTCCTCCCTGGGTATCTTTCATTTCTGAAGAAGCGCCAGAAAAGTCCCGACTGATGGTTGTGTTTGTAAGAATGATACCGGAGGCCGAACCGTTGGAGGCGGCCTCAATCAATCCTGGAAGATCCCGATCATCGATATCCGGGGCAAGCTTCACAAAGATAGGCCGCTTCGACTCCAGCTCCCTGCTGGCCTGGCTGATTTCCTGAAGCAACTCTTTGAGAAATCCTGCGGACTGAAGATCCCGCAATCCAGGTGTGTTGGGAGAGCTAATGTTTATGGTTATATAGTCCGCGAAGGAATGCAGTGTGCGAAAGCATTTAAGATAGTCCTGAATGGCCTCATCGTTGGGAGTTACTTTGTTTTTTCCAATGTTGACTCCCCGAGGATTTGAACGAGATCCAGCACGCTTCAGAAGCGAAGAGTCCTGCTTGCGAAACTCCGTGGCTGCTCTGCCCATTCCAGGATTGTTAAATCCCATTCGATTGATGAGAACTCCCTGATCCGGGAATCGAAACAGCCGTGGCCTGGGGTTGCCCTCCTGTGGCAAAGGAGTGAACGTTCCTGATTCAATGAAGTGAAACCCGGCGGCTGCCAGGAATGGATAGAGTTCACCGGTTTTGTCGAATCCGGCGGCCATCCCCACAGGACCGGGAAATCGAATCCCGGCACATTCCGTTTCAAGCTCCGGGCTTTCGAAGGCCAGTGTGGCCTTTAAATAGGCTCGCCCGCCTGGAAGAGCAAGCATGGTCCTGGCAGGGCCGGTTACCAGCTCATGAGCCTTCTCTGGATCCAGAGAGAAGAGAATCGGCTTCAGTATTCCGTAGAAAAAAGCGGGATGCATCTCCCCAGGGTTCTAGAACTGTCTGTAAAGTCCAACCAACTTACCAATGATCATTACTTCTGTGGCAAAGATTGGCTTATAGGCTTGATTGGCCGGCTCCAGACGCACCCTTTTCTTCTCTTTGTAGAAGTATTTGAGAGTGGCTTCATCCTCAATGAGTGCTACAACAATCTCACCATTCTCGGCTGTATCTGCCTTTTGAATAACAGCGATATCTCCGTTATGGATCCCGGCTTCAATCATGGAATCTCCGGTGACCCGCAGGGCAAATACTCCTCCATCGGGCACCAGATTCTTGGGAAATGCAAGATACTCTTCAATGTTTTCCTGAGCGAGAATGGGCAAGCCGGCGGCAACGCGACCCACCAGCGGCACGCTCACAGTCTGCTCCAGAGTCATGGGCTCCCCACCGGCGGAAGTGCGGAGTAGCTCAATAGCACGGCTTCGGTTCTTAACACACTTGATGTAGCCTTTCTTTTCAATGGCCTTAAGATGGTCGTAGGCACCCTTGGCCGTAATGCTGAACGTATCTCCGATCTCTCGAATGGTGGGCGGATACCCCTGGGAGCGAATGGACTCCTCTATAAAATTCAAGATAGCCTGCTGCTTTTCGGTGAGATCCTTCATAACCACACAAAAGATAGGGTAACAAAAGTTACGTCAATACTTTTTTGCTTAATTTACGATGGGTTACGGCCGTGAATAGAAGCAGTTTCGGCAGTCCGTACCGACGCATCCGAGGAGAATGAGACATAATCCGGGCAATCCTGGAGATTACGGCCCGTGGCTGAATCGTCGGAACCGAATGTGACATAATCCACCGCAATGGCGGTGCAATGCCACAGGTCATTCCAGGGCAGAGCCATCCTCTCTTTATGAGACATAATCCAAGCCCGAAATCACTGCAAGCCCTTTCTTTGCCTCATGCCTTCCCAGATACCGGCCCTTTTCAAACCCCGGGCGGGCCCTATCGGGCGCCGGCCTGCTGAAGCATTCGTAAAATCTCTGTATTTCCTTTAGACCGGGCTGCCTGCAGAGGCGTGTTGCCGCTCACCGTTTTCTGATTGGGATTGGCTCCCAGCTTCAGCAAGGTCTGCACCGCTCCCGGCTGGCCATGATCTACGGCATCAAACAGCGGAGTTCGACCGAATCCATTGGGTTCATCGGGCTTGAGTCCCAGTTTTGCCAGTTCGGCGATGGCTTCTGTAGCCCCTCCTGCCGCTGCGATGGACATTGCAGTGTTACCGTTGGGATCCTTATAGTGCAGATTGGCCCCATTTTTCACAAGAGAACGAATAATCGAAGGATGGTTCTGAAACGATGCGCTCCACAGAGGGGTTTGCCTGGACGGGTCCTGGATATTCGGTTCGGCTCCCTTTTCCAGCAAGAGGTTTACTACAGCCAGATTTCCCTTCTTCGCAGCAAAGTGCAAAGCCACCTGACCATTAAACTCTGCTCTTACATTGGGATTCGCACCTCGCTGAAGAAGCAGGCGGACCACCTCCAGGCGATCTCCGTCCACGGCTGCAATCAATGGAGTGACCCTGCTCTGGCCATTTATATCCACCTTCTGATCCAGAAGCTTTCGCACAGAATCCAGGTCTCCAGAGTACGCGACCATTACCAGGGCAGATACACTGGGCAGCACTTCGATCCGGATGTCCATTCCTCCATAGGAGGTTGCAGGAAGGGCCACGGGACAGGGCGGCCCCTGCATTGATCCGTTAATTTCCTGCCCATTCACCAGAAGAAAGACCAGAGCCGTTTTTCCCGGATGAAGCTCCATTCGGTTGTTTCCCAGGTTCTTCAGCTCCTGGCCGGAAAGGGAATGTAATTGCTGGGAACCAGATTGATTTACCGTCGATCCCTGCAGGACATAGAAGGATTCTACTTCAGTCATGGAAACAGAGGTGCTCTGACCCGTGCGGCAGGCCTTATGGATTGCGTTGGATAAATTCTGCATAAATCTCTCGGCCGCAGGGGATTCCCTTCCCGTCATAGATTGACAGCCCAGTAAAAGAAGGCAGGAGACGGAAAAAGACAGGAAGCGAAACATTTACTCTTATTACCATTTGAGAAAAACAGGGCAAGCAATACCGGCGGGGCCCCGATGAATTTTTGGCATTTCCATTACAGGAAGGGAGGCCCTGCAGAGCTCAGATTGATTCTGCGGGACTCGAATCTTGCAGCCGTTCCGCCGCAGCAACAGCTCTCAGATGGCAGGTTCTACTGTCCGGGGTTTGACTTACCTGGTCATTTCATCGATCTGGATTTCTTCCAGGGATTGAAATGGATGACGAAAGAACAATCGCTCCAGGCTCTCTATGTGATCTGTAATGTCAGTGAGCAGGATTCGCACGGAACCTCGATTTCCATTATCGGTCTTCAGGCCAGAGGTTGGTCCGCTTTCGGAAGCTTCCCTCAAGAGCTCCCGCTCCTCCAGTTGTTGCTTCACCGCTCGAGCTGTTTCTACAGAGGAATCGATGAGTTTCAGTTCTGGATATTGATCCTTAATGGCCTTTTTCAGAAGAGGATAATGTGTACATCCCAGAACCAGCGAATCCACGTCTTCGCGTACCATTTCGCTCAGATATTCCTGGAGGATCTGGCCTGTAACCTTCTTATCCATCCAGCCTTCCTCTATGACCGGAACCAGCAACGGGCAGGCTTTAGAAAAGATGCTTAGATCGCTGTTAAGCCTGCGAATCTCCCTTTCGTAGGCTCCAGACTTGATGGTAGACCTTGTTCCCATGACACCTACACGACCGGTTCGGGACTGTGCCACCACAGCTCGTGCCCCGGGATGGATTACTCCTATTACTGGACAGGGCAATTCTTCGCGGAGAATACTTTCTGCATGAGCGCTCACCGTATTGCAGGCGATAACCAGAAGCTTGATGTCGAACCGTAATAGATATTCGCTCACTTCCCGGCTATATCGCAGGATCGTGCCTGGAGAACGCGAGCCATAGGGCACACGTGCCGTATCTCCCAGGTACACAAAGTCCTCTCCAGGAAGCGCAGATACCAGTTCAGAAAGGACTGTGAGTCCGCCCATGCCGGAATCAAATACCCCGATGGGAGAAGATGGCTTGAGTTCGCTCATTTTACAAAAGATGCAGGGTTACGATGGATGCATTACGCTCTGCCTGTATCAATCGTGTCCATGCGAGCAACTCACACAGCTGGCCACGGACAATGTCCAGACAAAGAATCCGCCTTAATTCTCCTGTGGTTCGTTACCCAGACCGAAAGCATCATGCACTACTTCCAGGGCTTTTCTGCCCTGCTCTTCTTTGACCGCCACAGTGATCTTGATTTCAGATGTTGAAATCATTTCGATGTTGATTTCGTTTTTTGCCAGAGCATCAAACATGGAAGCAGCTACCCCGGAATGAGACTTCATCCCGATTCCTACAGCAGAAATGGTTGCTATCTTTTCATCTACTTCAACGTTACCTGCCTGCTGTTCTGCCAGAAATGCATCCACAACTTCTCTAGTTACCTTCAGGGTGTTTCGAGGTACTGTAAACGAGATGGTGTTCTGGTTCTCCTTTCCAGAACTCTGGACAATCATATCTACGTTAACATCGGCGCGAGCCAATCGATTGAATAGACTGGCTGCCAGTCCCGGTCGATCCGGAATGTCGATGACAGATATGCGAGCCTCGTCTGTTTTCAGGGTTACGCCGCGTACGACTACTTTTTCCATTACTTGATCCTCGGGCACTACTCGCGTCCCTTCCGCATTGTTAAAACTGGACCGAACATGAATTACAATTCCATATTTTGAGGCAACTTCTACGCTTCGGGAATGTAAAACTCCAGCTCCCAGTCGTGCCAGCTCCAGCATCTCTTCATAGGCGATAGCCTTCATTTTGCGTGCAGTGGGCACTTTGTTCGGGTCCGTGGTATAAACGCCATCTACATCTGTAAAGATTTCGCATTCATCTGCTTGCAGTGCTGCTGCCAGAGCAACCGCTGTAAGGTCGGATCCACCTCGCCCCAGGGTAGTGATATTCGCTTCCTTGTCTACTCCTTGAAATCCGGCAACAATACAGACCTGCCTTTCTTCCAGGTAGGGTCGAACTCTGGTGGTATCGATTTCCTGAATCCTGGCCGATGAATGCTTTGTATCGGTGATGATACCTACCTGTCCGCCGGTAAAGCTGATGGCAGGAACTCCCAGGCCATCCAGAGCCATGGCCAGAAGTGCGATACTAACTTGCTCGCCAGTAGCCAGAAGCATATCCAGCTCCCTGGCTCGAGGGCTTTCATTGAGTTCCTGGGCCATGTCCACCAGTTTGTCGGTAGTCTTCCCCATGGCAGATACTACTACAGCCAGCTGATGGCCATGTTCGTAGTAAGTCTTGATACGGTTTGCAACAGAGCGAATCCTGTCCGTGTCACCCACAGAAGTACCGCCAAATTTCTGTACGATGAGAGCCATGTCGGGTCAGATTCCCGGGCTGGCCTGTGCTGTAAAACCGGATTCAGCCCATGGATAATCGGCAGCAGCTGAGATTATCAAGCGAGAGAGCATGGCGGGAACACGGAGGGACCAAAATTAAACCCGAGTATTAAGATTGGGCAGAAACCACAGCACCGCAAAAAGAAACGGTAAGGAGAATATTAGCAGAGGGAGGAAATTTTCCGAAGTCGCAGGGTCCGGGGTGCCGCTTTCCTTCGTTCTCACTTGCAAGCCATAGCCACCAGTTTTTCCAGGCGGCTATGGCAAATGCGAGAGGGAGAGCTGCAACATTCGTAGCGAAATGAAAGCCCTAGAACTCTCCGCGAATTCCGATCTGCACTCCGCTGGTGCTTCCAGCGGTCATGGCTTCGATGTCCAGTTTTACAACCCAGATGTTAAAGGTCAGACCAACCCGACCGAATCCAGTGTAGCGATCTACCGGACCATCCCCTGGAACGTTCATAAATAGATTCGCTTCTGGAGCCTGAACACCAACAACCTTTTCCAGTTCCGATGCAAGGAATACAGGTCCAAATCGGTTCACGGTAAAGTTAGTGGAACCCTTATTGAAAGACACCCCGCCGCCGATGTTCAGGTTCATGAAGTACAGCACCTGAATCCCGGTCATGAACTCAACAGGCACGGAAGTAATATTTGTACTCATGTTTGCCTGGTTGTTTCCGTTCCAGACAATCTGGCCACCGCTGAACTGGGCAATCTGAATGGATGAGTTCACCTGATAATAGGATATGGACTGTCTCGTGTGATGGAAACCAAGACCGAGGTTCAGACCGTTCCAGCGAAACAGAGGACTTGCATTCCTGTCTCGCTTCACCAGTTGATAACGAATGTCCAGCCCCCGATAGTACGCGCTGATCTTTGTCTGGTCCGTAGGACGAACGCCGGAACTCAACGTTTCCAGCTTCGTATCTCCGCCGTAAGTGTATCGGGCATCGAAAAGACTGAGATATACCTCGAATCTACTGGCCACCTTATGCATAGGAGTTCTCTCGAAGAATAGGCCGAGATTCACGCCACCGTAGATGCGAGGACTCAAGCCTACACCCACAGTCTTCACGTTGTAATAGGCGCCAACGTCAGGTACAACAACGTTGGTAAAGGATTCCGGTTCATTGGTTGCCACAGCTCCAAGCCCCACAGTCCATCCATCCATATTGATGCCGCCCATGGGCACAGATCCAATTCCGGCCAGAACGCTTGCATCGGCCATATCTTTGGCCAGAGGATCAGCAAACTGAAGTTTGAAGGCTGCCAGTGTGCTGTCGAAGCTGGAAGCTGGTATGGGACTCAGATTACAGGCCGAACCTACGCAGGTAACCTGGGCTTCAGAAGGCCTGGGGGAAAGTAGCACGGCCACACTGGCCAGCGCAGAAAGAGAAAATAACAGTATTCGGTTTCTTTTCATAGAGTCTTCCTTGATCTTGCTAGCTCGGATGATGGCCGATCCGAGCCCATCTGTAACGGTCCTCTATTGGACGACCAAAGCTGTAAGAAGTTAAGGCTATTTTTGGCTGCAAAACTACTGGTTCCGGAGGTTTGCGGGAGCGGATATTAGTGATTCATTGCCTGCCAGGGGGCGGCATGGGGAGCTATGCCGGGAGCGAAAGGGACAAATTGATATTGATCAGTTGGTCATTACGCACGCTGAATATTGCGACCGGTGATCTAGAGGTAGCAGGGTATTTCCAGGAAAGCGGCCTCTTCCGGTAGTGAGCCCGATACCTGGCTCACTTCGCCAGTGACAATGTTACGCGCCACTATTGAGCCGTCGGACGCCTGATACACCAGATATTGACCATCCGCCGTTAAATCGAATGCCACGGTCAGGTAACTCAAGCCCAGGTCCGATGCTACATAGGAGCGGTTGGTACCCCCCTGAATCTTGAGCACTGGTTCCGATCCGCCGGTTACCAGAAATGCAATTACGGAACCATCCCGGGATGCAGTGAACCATTGCACATCCAGCCCGGTTTGCGAGAATACAGGATTTAAGACGTTATCCTTCCATTGAAATAAACCTATGTCACCGCCGGTCTGGGCTTCTAGAAAGACTCCGTTTCCGTCGGTCTGTAATGGTGCGAATATGGGATCTGAAGCAGAGAAAAGAGGCCCGTAATCGCCGAAAATTGAGGAATAGTTCGGATCATAGCTGGGAGCAGCGCCTGCGCCCATCAGGCCGTTCATACTGTCATGAAAACGAAACGCCGCGAAATCGGTATCTGCCGAATCCAGCATGGATCCCAGTCCCCAGTAGTCACCCGCTGCAACATAAAAGTGAACGGCAGGGTTTCCGGAGTAAAAACCACTGGAATACGAAAGTGCAGCAGCACTGCCATCTGGAGCAATGGAAACCATATAAGGGTATTCGTAATAGCCATAGTAGGCCAATGAACTGGTCTGATAACTTTCAGAGTCCATATTCAGTTCATAGATCTCGCCGTTAGTCAGAATGACCGCACCGGTGGGAGCAGAACATCGACCTGTGAGAGATAGCAAAGAAAGCATTTCCAGCGTCTGGTTCGGATCACCGGATGTATACTGGCAATTGAAGAAAAATCCAAATAGGATTAGCAGAGGGGCGATTGTCTTCTGGATTCTGTGCATTCTCGGTAGTCTTCCCGTTTTGTGTTTTTGTTGCATTTCCGAAGGATCTCCTTCCGGTCCAAGGACAAACTCGAGGCCGTCCATGACTTGATAACAAAATTTATGCAAATATTTCTACATTTTATTGATTCCAATGTCTTTTCAAAGTGCAAACCGGGCCCGGGACACAGACCTGAGACGGCGGTTCCACAGCATTGTCCGAAATCAGGAAGGACGCCACAACTGGGTGCCGGCAGAAACACTCGACGCTAGACGACTGGTGAGAATTCTGGCAGCAGTCCGAGGCTGCAAGAGAAACGAGGTTCATGTGCTTTCCACTGCCCGGAGATATGTACCATGCGCGGCATCGATAAAGGTCTTCAGGGATTGAATCCGACCCGGGGGCAGATAATCCTCATAGGCTTGAGTCTTCTGGGGCTTACTTTAGGCCCATTTCTGGCCTCCGGTTTTAACCCAGCGCACTCAGAACTCCTACCGGGCTCCACTCTCATAATTGGTTTCATGCTCTATAGAAACCGCAAGCATAAAGCCTGGCCATTTCTCCTTCTTTTGCTCTTTGGGTATCTATTCTCTGCCGAGGCACTCAACCTATCCATCGATACCCAGGTTCCCAGAATCAAATTGATGTTCAGAGGAGCTTTCTACATTCAAGGAATTGCCCTGGTATACCATCAATGGAAGGGGAAGTCCGCTCTCATCGCCGGACTCTATTCTCTTATCCTTTACGCCTGCTTCCTGTATGCACCCGCATACAAAGTCTTTCCGATTTCTTCCTTTTTCCTGTTCTGTGGAGCGTTGCTGGTTGCCGGTTTCTCGTTACCAGGGCACAATCGGCCGCCCACCTTCATGGTAGCTTTATTTCTGCTATTTCTTGTTGGATCGATTCTGAGCTGGTACCTATCTGCAGACCTGGTTCATGCGGGCGAAGGATTTCTTAGGTTGGCCACGGGAGTCCTCATCCTGGTTTCCGCATACAGGATAGACGAGAAGAGCATCCTGGGTCTGTTCAAATTCTCAGCATTTCTGACTCTGTTTTTTTTCGCGTGGTGCCTCCCGTCGCACTCCGCAGGATCCTCCCTGATGCAGGTAATAGTCCAAAAATACGCCTACATAGGGAATATTAACACCAACGATATGGCCACCGGAATGCTACTGCTTCTCGGCCCTCTCGCATTTTCATTGAGAAGTGCAGAAAAGAGTTCCACCAGACTCGTCACCTATCCACTATTCTTTGGTATCTTATTGCTGCTGCTTCATACAAAGGCCCGCTCTTCAATTGCCTCGCTGATCATCGCCATTGCTCTGGCAGGAATAATTCTGCTCCTGAAACGCGGGAAGGTAAAGGCCCTTTTTCCTCTATCGGTGGCATTGATTGCGCTTTTCGTAGGCATCCCTCTGCTATTGAGCCATTTTTCCCTGGGGTGGCTATCCAGGGTCGAATCCCTGGAAGCGCGCGTAATATTATGGGACGCCGCCCTCAGAGCAATGGCCAGAGCGCCCTTGTTTGGGTACGGGCCTGACGTATTTGCGCAGATCGCAGCATATGTAGACCCGGAATTTGGACGTCTCGTTCCAGTGGGATATCAGGAGCTTTCGCTTCAACTCCGAAACAGTTCCTACTACCATTCGCACAACACCTATCTACAATGGATGATGGAACTTGGTTTCGTCGGCGCCATCCCCATCGCGGCCCTCTTCACTTCCTGCGCTGGCTGGATCAAGGGCTTGTTTCGCAACCACCGCCAGGATTCGCTATTAAATTTTGCCGGCCTGGGTCTGGTGGCTTTCTGTATT